>WBUV01000123.1 GCA_008933525.1 Bacteroidales bacterium
CAATAGAACTCTGGGTTGCATCAATTGCTGATGGCGTTGCAAAAAAGATGGCTTCTAACCTGAACGAAACCATGATTTCTCCTGCATTTCACTGGTTAGCCGACAGCAAGTCATTGCTTTACGTATCGGTTGTGGAGGGTTTGAAGAAACCTGAGGTAGCGGAACTTCCTTTTGGCCCCTCAGTTCAACAAGCATCAGGCAAGAAAACCAGCGCAAGAACCTATCAGGATCTTCTGAAAAAACCTTCCGATGAGTTGTTGTTTGAGTATTACTGCACATCTCAATTAAATTTCGTTAGTCTTCAAGGCGAAACCGTTCAACTTGGAAATAGGGCAGTATATACTGATTTTGAAGCATCGCCCGATGGTAATTACATATTAACTGAGCAGCTTGTTCGCCCTTATTCCTATTTAGTTCCAGCATATTTATTCCCAACAAATTTTCAAATTTTAGATTCGAACGGAAATTTAATAAAGCGATTGGCTGAGTTGCCATTAGCCGATGACGTTCCCCAAGGATTTAGTGCTGTGCGGAAAGGTCCTCGTTCATTTTTTTGGAGAGCCGATAAGCCCGCAACCATATTCTGGGTAGAGGCTCAGGATCAAGGCGATCCAAAAAAAGAATCGAAAGTTAGAGATGCTTTGTTCGCCTTGGATGCACCATTCAAAGGCAATCCAATGAAAGTTGCAGAACTCGATACTCGCTTTGCTGGTGTTGATTGGGGCTGGGAGAATTTTGCAGTTGTTTATGGCCGTTGGTGGAGTAATAGAAGGGCTGTTACTGCTGTATTCAACCCTTCGCAGGAAAATGCTTCCTTGAAAGTATTATGGGATAGATCGTACGAAGATGTTTATAGCGATCCCGGTCGATTTATTTCTGAAACGAATACTTGGGGTCGCAGGGTTCTTCTAAGCGATAAATCCAAGAAAAAATTATTCCTTGCTGGAACAGGTGCATCACAGCAGGGTGATATGCCTTTCCTCGATGAGTACGATTTGGCAAAAAACAAAAGTGCTCGATTGTGGCAATCGCAAGCTCCAGTTTATGAATACTTCGTAGAGTTTATCGATCCTCTTGCATTAACTTTCATCACATCCAAGGAGTCGGTAACCGATCAGCCAAATTTCTACCTAAGAAATATTAAGAAAAAAACATCAACTCAAATAACTGCATTTCCTCATCCATACGAGTCGTTAAGAAGTGTATCCAAGGAAGTTATCCGTTACAAGCGTTCCGATGGAGTTCAGTTAACAGGAACTCTTTACTTGCCTACTGGATATAAGAAGGGCGAAAAAGCATTACCAACTCTCATGTGGGCATATCCTCAAGAGTTTGTTAACGCAAGTCATGCTGGTCAAATAAAAGGATCGCCTTATAGGTTTATTCGTCCTTCGCGCTTGTCGGCTGTTCTTTGGGTTGCCCGTGGATATGCAGTGTTCGATAATATTTCGATGCCAATTGTGGCGAAAGATGGCAAAGAGGCCAACGACACTTTTATTGAACAGTTGGTTGATAACGCTAAATCGGCTATTGATACGTTAGTTTTAATGGGTGTTACCGATGCAAAGCGAGTTGCAATTGGAGGACATTCCTACGGTGCTTTTATGACAGCCAACCTAATGGCTCATTCCGATTTGTTTGCTGCAGGAATTGCTCGCAGTGGAGCCTACAATAGAACGTTAACTCCATTCGGATTTCAGAATGAGGAGCGCACGTATTGGCAAGTACCAGATATTTATAATGCCATGTCGCCATTTATGAATGCCGACAAAATAAACGAGCCGCTTTTGCTTATTCATGGCGAAAACGATAATAACAGTGGCACGTTTCCTCTGCAAAGCGAAAGACTTTTTGCCGCCATTAAGGGCCATGGAGGGGTAACAAGATTAGTGCTTTTGCCATACGAGAGTCATGGCTATAGGGCTCGACAATCAATATTGCATACCACGTGGGAAATGGATAATTGGCTGGAAACTTATTTGAAGAAATAATCTAAAGCGATAAAGAATTAGGCTGCCAGATTTTTTGGCAGCCTTTTTTATTAATAAACATTTCGAGTAAAAATTACCGTTTTGAAAATTGTTCTATTTTTAACCCTGATTTAGGTTTTAATGAAGTGTTTGTATGACAAAACCGTTTAAAACGTTTCTTGTTCTCTTTTCAGTTTTACTGCTGCTTTTGGGGTTGGCCTGGGTTAATCCTGCTGATGGCTTTAGAGTTGGTAATTTTAAGTTGCGTTATCCCTCGTGGAGTAAATTGCAAATACTTTTTTTTGATTCTTACAATAAGCCTGTTTCGCAAAACTCTAATCTTGCAAAGTTTAATATTACAGATAGTGTTGCATTACCCCAAAGTTATAACGCAGACAGTATCCAAATAAAAGATACCGTATTCATCGACACTTTGACTTCTACCGAAAAGCCAAGAACTATCTCCCCTGAATTTTTGAAAAGTAGAATTATCCCCATCGAGTTCAACGATGATAATATCAGTCCACTCAATAGTTTCTTCAGATCGCTTTCTAATGGCGGTGCAAATTCTGAACAGATTCGTGTAATGCATTTTGGCGATTCACAGATTGAGGGAGATAGAATTACAATGTTTATCCGATCTGCATTACAGCAAAAATTCGGTGGAAATGGTGTTGGGATAATTCCTGGTTATCCTCAAAGTTATCAGCCTTTAAATGTGAAGCATTCAGTTTCTGGCGATTGGCGTTATACTAGTTTGCTCGATGGTGGCATTGAGGTTAGCCAGTTTGGATTGCTTGGAGGAATTACTCGGATTGAAGATGGTTCGTCCGGCGAAAGTATTGAGTTTAAAAAGGTAGGGAAAGGGTTAAGTGGTAATAAGTTTAGGAAATTAAAAGTTTTTTATGGACAGAACGATTCAACTTATGTAATGGAGTTGATAGTTAACAGTAATATGTTTGATGCTGAGATCTTACCCAGTAATAATGGGGTTGCAAGCCATACCTTTACCGTTCCTCCCGATGCTACTGAGGTTTCTTTAAACTTTATGGGTAAAGGACCATTTACTGTATATGGTGTTTCGATGGAATCGGATAGGGGCATTTATGTGGATAATATTCCTCAGCGAGGGAGCTCTGGTGCTGTCTTTACAAAATTCGATAAAGAATTTGCAGCGAAAATATTTAATTCGCTTAATGTTAAACTTGTAATTCTTCAATACGGAGTTAATGTAGTGCCTGGGAACTTGGATAACTACAAATACTATGAGGATATTCTGTTTCGTCAGATAAAAGCAATAAAAAGTTTTAAGCCTGATGTTTCAGTTGTGCTTATTGGTGTGTCCGATATGTCAACTAAGATTGATGGAGAGTTTGTTTCGTATCCGAATATCGAGAAAGTAAGAAATGCACAGCGTAATGCTGCCTTTAGGGCAGGAGCCGCATTCTGGGATTGTTACGAGGCGATGGGTGGAGTTAACTCAATGCCAGATTGGGTTTATGCGGATCCACCTTTAGCCACGAAGGACTTTACCCATTTTAATTTTCGCGGATCGAAGTTGATCGCCGAAATGTTTACCGCTTCGTTGTTCGATGAGTATAGAAAATTTGAAGAGCATACAAATAATGAATAACTTTAAAGTTGAGCACTTTTCCTGATGACAAGTTGTAAACAAAAAAATTTATTTTCTGTGGTATTAATTGCGATTCTTATCACCGCGATTCCTTTGACTACCGAAAATGTTGTGTTTAATAAAAAACTTAAGATGATATCGAAGTTGCCAAGCTTGGAGTTAAATAGAATTCATGCATATCAAGCAAATCCAAAATTGCCAATAAAAGCAGATTCCAATAGTTCACTGAGAATTTTGCATTTTGGTGATTCTCATATTCAGGCTGGATTCTTAACTGGTGAAGTGCGAAGGTTATTGGCCAATTTTTTAAATGATTCGTTGGTTTCAGTGGGATACGCTTTCCCTTACAATATTGCAGGAACTAATTCGCCTGTCGATTATAGTTTTAGTGTAACGGGGAGTTGGGCGTTTTCAAAAATAGTTGGGAGCGATACTGATATAAGCGCGGGCTTGTCCGGTATGGTTATGGAAACATATGATAACAATACTTCAATTAGCATATCAACAAAAAATGCAAAACGAGGCGATAAGTTATTCGATGAGGTAACTTTTTTTGTAAATGTAGGCGAGATAGAGGTTAACGTTGATTGTGCTGGTGGAACTATAGTTAATCAAAGTAAATATCATGTAACCATAACATTAACCAATGCGGTTTCTGAACTAAGTGTGAGTTTTAACTGTAACAATCAAAATCAAAAACCTTTGAGAGTTTCGGGTTTGCTTTTGGTGAATTCTTTATCGAAATTAATTTATAGTTCTGCAGGGCTGAATGGTGCCGATGTAAAGTCCTACTTAAAGGCTGGTGAGTTCGAAAATCAACTTAAACTTATCGATCCACATATAGTTATTGTGTCGTTGGGAACAAACGATGCCTACCATCCTTTGTTCGATAGTGCTGATTTTAGCAATAATTTGGCTATACTTATCGATAAGATTGAATTAGCATTACCTAACGCAACCGTGCTTCTTACAATTCCTGGCGATCATCTTGTGTCAAAAACATCACCAAATTTGAAACTTTTGCAGGTTAAAGATGCAATTTTTGATTTGGCAATCAAGAAAAGTTGTTGTGTGTGGGATTTTCATAGTATAATGGGCGGTGAGGGAAGTATAAGACTTTGGAATAGCATAGGATTAACGGCTCCCGATTATTTGCACTTTAATGCTAAAGGTTATCAATTGCAGGGCGAGCTACTTTTCGAAGCTCTAACTCTTAATGATGCTTTGCTGAATAATAGTTATTCGAATTAGAGGTTTTATGATCGATTATACAATTCAGATGCTTTATCAGGTTTTCAGTTATACTGAAGGCGATCCGCTACTTTTTACTAAAATTTCGTTTTGGATTTTCTTTGCTGTCCTACTCATTGGTTATTCTTTTGTATACGATAAGCCTGTTGTTCGTAGTGCTTACCTTTTGGCTTTCAGTTTGTTTTTTTACTATAAATCGAGCGGGCTATTCTTTTCACTACTAATTTTTTCAACACTTTGCGATTACATAATTGGATTGCTTATACCTCGCGCTAGCTCCAAGCTAAAAAGGAAATTGTTGGTTTCATTAAGTGTGTTGATTAATCTGGGAGTCCTTTCATACTTTAAGTATGCTTATTTCTATACCGATATTGTTAATAGTTTATTTGGGACAGATTTGAAAGTTGTGAATCATATATCGGTATGGGTAAATAGTATTTCGGGTAGCAACTTCGATACAACTTCAATTCTCCTACCAGTTGGAATATCGTTTTACACTTTTCAGACCATAAGTTACACGGTTGATGTCTATCGTAATAAAATTCCCCCTGTAAAGAATATAATCGATTTTGCTTTTTATGTTTCGTTTTTCCCTCAACTTGTTGCGGGACCTATTGTTAGAGCAGCGGAATTTATTCCACAGCTATACCGGAAATTTAGCTTAACAAACCGCGAGTTTGGCCATGCTGTATTTCTTATTATTGCGGGATTGATTAAGAAAATGATAATCTCGGATTACATTTCCATCAATTTTGTCGATAGAGTTTTTGATAGTCCACTTAGTTACTCCGGTTTTGAGAATTTGATGGCTGTTTATGGATATGCACTTCAAATTTATTGCGATTTTTCGGGTTATACCGATATGGCGATAGGTTTAGCAATGCTCTTGGGTTTTCGCTTACCCATTAATTTTAATTCGCCCTATAAAGCAACCAGCATTTCCGATTTTTGGCATCGGTGGCACATCTCGTTATCAACATGGTTGCGCGATTATCTTTACATTTCGATTGGGGGAAATAGAAAAGGTGCATTCCGGACGTATCTTAATTTGTTAGTTACAATGATACTGGGAGGCCTTTGGCATGGAGCCAGTCTTCGATTTGTTGTTTGGGGCGCAATTCATGGCGTTGGCTTGGCGTTGAATAAGCTGTGGAGCAGCTATTTCTCAGGGTTTAATTTATCCAGTAAAACCTTGAGAAATTTTATTGGAGGATTTCTAACATTTCAGGTGGTTAGTTTCTCTTGGATCTTTTTCCGTTCCGAAAGTATGAGCGATGCATGGAAAATGCTCAATCAAATTGTATATCGATTTGGAACTTCGTCGGTTGTGGAGGTTGTTCAATCGTACTCTACAGTATTTGCTTTGATATTGATTGGGTTTGTAATGCATTGGTTACCATTTAGAACAAAGGAGTGGTGTCGAGGAAAATTTATCGATTTGAACATTCTGCTGAAAATTGTGGTTATTGTAATAGCTGTTATTGTAATACTTCAGTTTAAAACAGCCGAAATACAACCTTTTATTTATTTTAGGTTCTAAAAAGCTCACCAGGAATGTAGTTGCACGTGATGCTGAATATAAAGTTTCGCTGATTGGTTTTTTTAAAAAAAATCATGTAGGTTTGTAAGTAGGATGGTAATTAACAAAATTGCATAAAAATTCTTTATAGTTGAAAAGGCGTAAAGTTGATTGAAATGAGTAAGGTAAAATTAAGCGTACTTGGAATCTCTTATAGTCAAACTCAATCCGGAGCATATGCTTTAGTTCTTAGCGAAGAAAATGGTAGTAGGCGAATTCCTATTATTATTGGTGGGTACGAAGCACAAGCTATTGCCATCCAACTCGAAGGGTTAACTCCGCCTCGACCTCTAACACACGATCTTTTCCTAAATTTTTCCAAAGCTTACAGCATAAATTTGGTTGAGGTGCAAATTTATAAGCTAGAGGAAGGTGTGTTTTTTTCGAAGTTGCACTGCGATAATGGCAACAAAGAAGTTTATATAGATTCCCGCACATCCGATGCCGTTGCTCTTGCTTTACGTTTCAGTTGCCCAATCTACACTACCGATGAGATAATGGAAAAAGCAGGCATCACGTTAGAAATTGAAGAGGTTGATGATGCTACCGAAAGCCCAAAATCACCCGAAACCAAAACTTATGACAGTTTTACCGATCAAATTAAACGCCTGTCTGTTGCTGAGTTGAATACTATGCTCGATGAAGCCATTATGAACGAGGATTATGAAAAGGCTTCCAAAATTCGTGATGAGATAAAAAAACGTTCCTAATTTTTCCGAAAACCCTCAATTGTTAGTAAAATAACAAAGGCGGGGCTAATTTCTTTTTACTTGTTATTAATATCGCGTGTTCGTTTTGATTTGATTTAAAAAAAATGTAACTTCATTCGAATTTTTTAAAAATCAAACGCCATGAATCCGATTGTGACTTATATATTATTAGTGGTATTTGGACTTATACCATTTGGTTTCGCCGTAGTTTGGATACTATACCGTAAAACAATTATCTATACAACAGCCCTCACAATTTTTTTCACATCAATGGGTGTTAGTGTTGTTGCATTTTGCGTAGGGTATATTGGATTTTCAACTCTTTACTGGGCAATACCCGCCTGTTTAGCATGGTTAGTTGGGGCAAATTTTTTTACAAAAATATCTGTTCGCAACCCAATTAGGCATATGAACGAAACTATTAAAACAATGGCTAGTGGAAATCTAAATACATCGGTAGCCCCTGAATTAATGAAAAAGGAAGATGAGGTTGGCGAAATTGCACGCTCTATTCAAACATTGATAACCGAAATGCAAAAAGCTGTTTCAGCAATTAACCACTGCTCGCATGAACTAGTTGCTATTAGCGATAACTTGGTGGAAAAGGCCGATGAGCTCTCAACAACCGCAAATAATCAGGCTGCTTCAACGGAGGAGTTGTCATCGAACATGGAGGAAATTGCCTCTAATATTGCACAGAGCACAGCTAATTCAAAACAAACCGAGGGTATTGCATACTCAACTGCTCAAAGCATTACTCAAACAAATAATAGCATGCAGGAGGGTTTAAAAGCTATTCGGAGCATTTCTGAAAAAATTAATATTATCAATGACATTGCTTTTCAGACAAATATTCTTGCGCTTAATGCGGCTGTTGAGGCGGCCAGAGCTGGTGAGGCTGGTCGTGGGTTTAGTGTGGTTGCCTCAGAGGTGCGAAAGTTGGCTGAGCGAAGCAAAATTGCTGCCGATGAAATTGTGAAGATTGCCCATTTAGGATTGGAACTGACCGAGAATTCAAGTAAAAGGCTCGAGGATACATTACCATCCATGGAAAATACTG
>WBUV01000124.1 GCA_008933525.1 Bacteroidales bacterium
TTACAAAGGAATCCATTACCAAAGTAACCAATGATTTAATTGGTAACTATGGCGATTCCCAAAAGTTCCGTATTGAGCGTGGCGTAAGCCAAGTTGCCCTACTTTGGAGAAATTCCGATGGAACACAGGCCGATTTCGAAGAGTTCTGTAACGCTCAGTTTGTAGCCGAAGAAGCCGCACTCGACCAACTTTTCAGCAAACTATCGTATGGTTACGAGATGCTTAACGGGTATTTTATCCTGCTAAGCAAAGAACTAATGCGTCCTCTTCATTTAGATTGGGGTCCAGTTACTCCAATCGATGAGCTTTTTGGTTCTTACAATGCTGCTGCACATATGTCCGAAGACCTTTACTCCAACAAAATTGCATTTATCACAGCGCTTAATTTCCCTAATTATACATTGAAAGAGAAGAGCGAACTAGGTGAAAAATGGAGCCGTAAAGAGTGGGCTTACGCACGCATGGGCGATATGTTTACCAGCCGAGTTCCTGCAAACCTAATCCAAAACTACTCCACAGTAAACACTAATGCCGACACTTACATTAGCGAATACAATATTTACCTTGGATATTTGGTAAACGATAATAACGAAACACTTTTCGCCGATAAGGATTTAAAACTTATCACTCACTGGGGTTTACGCGATGAGTTAAAGTCGCAGTATGCCGATAAAGAAAGTGGACTAGTTCGTCAGGAGATGATTTACCAAGTAATGAAACGCATTATCGACCAAAGCATTCCTAAGGATGTTATCAATAGCAACAAATACAACTGGAATCCTTACAAGAATACACTCGCACAGGATGGTACGGAGATAACTTTTGAATCGGAACCAAACACTCGCTATCAGCACGTTTTAAACCAGTTCAAGGCGTTAACCGCTATCGACGCTTACACTCCAAGTATGCCAACATACATCCAGCGTAAATTTGAAGGTGAATTCGAATTACCTGTAGATGAGGTTGAGCAACTTTTCACAGAGCTTGTATCATCAAAAGAGGTTAGAGACCTAGGTAAATTAATTAGCCAACGATTAGGTCGCGATTTGCGCCCATTCGATATTTGGTACGATGGATTTAAAGCACGCAGCGGAATTCCTGCCGAAAAACTTGAAGCAATTACCAATAAACGCTTCGCAAGTGCCGAGGCTTTTGAGAAAGAACTTCCAAACATCCTAACATCGTTGGGTTGGAGCAAGGAAAAGGCCAAATTTATTGGCGATAGAGTTAAGGTTGAATCATCAAGAGGCGCAGGTCACGCTTGGGGTGGCGAGATGCGTAAGGATAACGCATTGCTACGTACCAGAGTTCCTGCAAACGGAATGAACTACAAAGGATTCAACATTGCAATGCACGAGTTTGGCCATAACGTAGAACAAACAATCACTTTACATGATGTGGATAGCTACATTATGCACGGTGTTCCAAACACTGCCTTCACTGAAGCATTGGCTTTTGTATTCCAAAAACGCGACTTGAGCGTTCTTGGATTCAAGGAAACCAACCCCGATAAGGAAGCATTAGAAACTCTTGATAACCTTTGGTCGTGCTACGAAATCATGGGTGTTTCATTGGTTGATATCAACCTTTGGAAATGGTTATACAACAACCCAAATGCCACTGCTGAGCAAGTAAAAGAGGCTACTCTTACAATTGCAAAGGATATTTGGAATAAGTACTATGCCGATGTATTCGGATCAAAGGATGAACCAATCCTAGCCATTTACTCACATATGATTGATAACCCTCTTTACCTATCGGCATACCCAATTGGTCACCTAATCGATTTCCAACTGGAGAAACAATTCGTTGGAAAATCGTTTGCCAACGAGGTTGATAGAATTTTTGCACAAGGACGTCTTGTTCCACAATTGTGGTTAAAGAACGGCGTTGGCGAACCTCTATCGGTTAAGCCAATCCTTGAGGCATCGGGCAAATCAATCGAAACATTGTCCAAGTAAATTATTTTCCTCTTAACATAAAGTAACGGTTGCCAATAATTGGCAGCCGTTTTTTTTCGGAAATTAGGCATATATTTACCAAAATAGATATCAAAAAACTATGCAAAAGAAACTTTACACCGACAGACAAACCTTAACGGAACTGGAAATTTTCCGCGACGATAAGTCGGGCTTTAACATCTTCGATTTAATTGACAAAACAGTTACATCGGGCGGACGGGATTTCCTCAAAAATCAGTTTCAAAATCCTTACACCAATGCTGATGATATAAGAAATATGCAGGATGCACTTAAGGCAATAATTGCCGAACCTGCAAAGTTTACAGTCCCATTCTCCAAGGAGTTGATGGATAGTATTGAGGTTTACTACTTCTCAAAAAGTGAGGTTTTAATTAGCACCAACCCAATTTCACGATTCTTTGAGGGTTTAATTTATAGGATAAAGTACAAGGATTTTAAAGGAACCGCACTAAAAGGCTCTAAGAACACATTGCACTTTGTGCAAATCATGAAAAAGTATTTTGATGGTTTTGATTCCAGCAAACTCCCCAAATTACTAAAGGATGCATATAGCACAGCAAACGAAATTTTTAATGAAAAAGACATAAGAACCGCCTACGAGATTAAGGATATTAAATCGTTGGATTTTGTTGATTTAATAACGATTGACCAATGGTTTCGCTCCACGCATAAACTTAAAATACTTACCCTGCTTGAAATTGCATATAGTTTTGAAGCCTACACATCGATGGCTGAATCTATTAAACAATACAATTTGAATTTTCCAGAGATAGTTGACTCTGAAGATTCTGTTCTCGAAATTGAAGATTTATTCCACCTATTCATAAAGAATCCTATTGCCAATAGCATTAAGTACGATGCCGGTAAGCAATTCCTATTCCTCACAGGTCCAAATATGGCAGGGAAAACAACATTCCTAAAATCGTGTGGAATTGCAATTTACATGGCACAACTAGGAATGGCAGTTCCTGCAAAGTCAATGAGAATATCGCCATTTAACGCACTGTTCAGCAGCCTTAACACTACCGATAACCTTAGTATTGGCTATAGTTACTTCTACAGCGAGGTTATGCGTGTTCGAAAAGCAGCAGAAACTCTTCAAAAGGAGAAAAAAGTATTTATGATTTTTGATGAGCTATTTAAGGGAACCAATATAAAGGATGCTTTTGATGGCTCAATGCTTGTAATTAATGGACTATTACAATGGAAGTCGAGCATGTTTATACTTGCGTCGCATATCACGGAAATATCAAAAGAGATTGATGGAACTCCCAACGTATTTTTTAGGTATTTCGATTCCTCAGTTGAAAACGGAAGACCAGCATTTAGCTATAAAATTCGTGAAGGAAAATCGAACGAACGCTTAGGATTGATAATTTTGCAAAACGAAAATATCGAAACTCTCTTAACACCGCCGCAATAGATGGAAATTAGCTTTATACTGGTTGAACCTGCAGTTCCTGAGAATGTTGGAGCCGCTGCTCGTGCAATAAAAACAATGGGTTTTGGCGACTTACGCCTTGTTAATCCCTGCGACCATTTGGATATGAAAGCCCGAATGCTTGCCCACGCATCGAACGATATTCTTGAGAATGCCAAGGTTTATCAATCCTTCGAGGAGGCAATTAAGGATGTAGATTTTGTTTTTGCCACATCGGCAAAGCAACGCTGGGTTAAGCTTGATATTATTCCATGCAACGAGTTAACCGATTTCATTGAAAAAAAAGGCGACACAATAAACAGCATAGCCATTGTATTTGGTCGTGAGGAATCGGGCTTAACCAACGAGGAGATTGCCCTATGCCATAGAGTATCTACTATTCCTTTAAAAACTCAATACCCATCGCTAAACTTAGCACAATCGGTAATGATTTATGCGTACACACTTTCATTCCTTAATATTGAAAGTCCAGAAAAACACAAAAAAAATCAAAACCCCGATAGTCTTAAAGCATTAATTTCCAAAGTTCAATCTGTATTAAGCCAAATTGAACTCGGTCCAGATAAACTAATTAATGGTCGACTAATTGAAAGAATAACTGAATTGGATGCTGAGGACATAAAACTACTCCATTCCTTAACTAGTGCCCTTACCGAAAAAATCAAGCCTAATTGAGATGATATAAATCATCGTTATAAGCACTAAAAAAACATCATAGTCGCGCAGTCTGTTTTGAATTTTAGCATAAATTGACGGCATAACCTAAAACCGTACAACTATGATGAAAAAAACTCTTTTGAGCGGAATAATCTCGCTCTTGTTAGGCATAAACCTAGCTATAGCCCAGGAAGAAAACACAAATAGCAAGGTAAGTGTTGACTACAGTGTAGATTTTGTAAGCAGGTACTTATGGAGGGGATTGCTATTTAATGGAAATCCCAATATTCAACCTACAATTTCGTTAACTGCTGGAGATTTTTCATTTGGAAGTTGGGCATCGTATGGTGTTTCACAGAATTATGCAGAGGTTGACCTATTTGCGACTTATACAAAAGGAAATTTCTCCGTTACATTATTTGACTATTACAACGAGGATGAAACCGATTTAGCAGCGGTTGACTATTTTCACTGGAAAAGAAAAACTACAGGACATATGCTGGAAGGTACAATTGCCTGGGCTGGCACTGAGAAATTCCCATTAAGTATAACTGCTGCAGTGTTCTTTTATGGTAACGACCGCGATGCAAACTTAGATCAGAATTATTCTACATACTTAGAACTGGGCTATCCTGTAAAAATTGGCAATTACAACTTCGATTTATTTTTAGGCGGAACACTAAATGAGGGATTGTATCATACCGATCCAAACATTGTAAACGTTGGTTTTAAAACAACCAAGGAGATTGAATTTTCAGACAAATTTAAACTTCCTGTAAGTGCAACATTTGTTGTAAACCCTGCCAAGGAAGATGTATTTTTTGTAGTTGGTATAACACTATAAAACAGACTATATGAAGGGAAAATTCTTTTCTATTCAACTCCGATTAACACTGTTAGTTGGAGTTGGAGTGTTCCTCACGGTGGCAGTGCTTGTACTATTTAGCACAATTAGCGCTATGAGAAATGCTATAAGTACGGCTAAGGAGGAAGCTGTTGAAATCTCAAAAAACTATGCTAGCGAAGTAAAATCAAGGATGGATAAAGCAATGCTCTCGGCTAGTGCAATGGCCGATGCGCTAAGCTACGTTACAGGTAAACGAGACCAAGCAATTAGTCGTGAACAGGCTCAAATGATGGGAGCAAGAGTTCTTTTAAGCAATGCCGATAACCTTGGTTTTACAATCTGTTTCGAGCCCAACGCTTTCGATGGTAAAGATTCCAGATACGCAAACACTGTTGGGCACGACAATACTGGAAGGTTTGTTTCATATCTTACCAAAAGCGAAGGTGGAGGCTATGTGGTTGAAGCATTGATTGATTACGACAAACCAGAAGCAGCACCATGGTACTGGAAACCAAAAGAGTATCTGTCTGATTTTGTAACCGAACCTATTCATTATCCAATTCAGGGCAAAATGGTTTTTATGGTTTCTTTTATGGCCCCAATTATTGGCAATTCTCAATTTATGGGAGTTACTGGAATTGACTATTCTATTGATTTTTTGCAAGATTTAGTATCGAATTCAAAATTTTACGAAGGAAAGGCTAAAATTGCTATTGTAAGTTACGAAGGCGTTTACGCAGCAAATTCAACTAAAGCCGATTTGATTGGGAAAAGCATAAAGGAAGATAACGCCTCAACATTTAACAACCAAATAAAAGAGTTAAAAGACGGCAAAGAGGTAGTTCTTGAAACTGACAATCTACTTAGTGTGTTCGTACCAATTTATGTTGGGAAAAGCAAACTGCCATGGCAAGTGCGAATGTCAATTCCTATGGAAATTATTACCCAGAAAGCTGTTAGCCAAATGTGGTATCAAATTATCCTTGGCGCAATACTATTCTCGCTGAGCATAGGAATTCTGATTTACGTTCTTCGCCAAACCATTAAGCCAATTTACTCATTGGTTGATGTTACAACACAAATTGCCAACGGAGAATTAAACATTCGGCGTAAAGATGATATAAGAAACGATGAGATCGGCTTGGTTTACACTTCGGTTCACGATATGGCCGAGAAATTAAAGCATATAATAACATCTATCCGCGAAGCAGCCGAAAGTTTCTCCGCTGCGGCAAGCCAAATGAGCCAAGGTAGCCAGCAACTTTCAGAGCGAACCAATGAGCAAGCATCATCGGTTGAAGAGGTTAGCAGTTCCATGGAAGAAATGGTTTCTAGTATTCAGCAGAACACCGATAATGCAAAAGAAACCGAAAAAATATCGAATCTCGCATCTATTGGTGGTAAAAAAGGGAAAGAGTCCGTTGATGTTGCCATTAACTCCATGATGCAAATAGCCCAAAAAATTGGTGTTATTACCGATATCGCATTCCAAACCAACATTCTTGCACTGAATGCTGCCGTTGAAGCAGCTAGAGCAGGAGAGCACGGTAAAGGATTTGCTGTAGTTGCTGCAGAAGTCCGAAAATTAGCTGAACGAAGCAAGATTGCTGCCGACGAAATAAGTAAGTTTTCTGCATACAGTGTTTCTACAGCCGAAACTGCGGGCAAAGAATTACAGGCCATTGTTCCTCAGATTGAAAAAACAGCTCAGTTAGTTCAGGAAATTTCCGCTGCTAGTATTGAACAAAACGGAGGTGCCGATCAGGTTAACAATGCAATTCAGCAACTAAATCAACTTACCCAACACAACGCATCGTTGGCCGAGGAAATTGCGTCAAGCGCAGAGGAACTACTTAGTCAGGCTCAGCAACTTAAAGAAATGGTTGCCTATTTTAAAGCCTAAAAAAACTGTATCATTATTTACTGAGAAAAGAGAAGTTATGCTTCTCTTTTCCTTTTTACAATTACATTGAGGTAAATTGAAACTACTAATGCACACAAATAGGAAATTAAAGTTACACTATCAACCAACGATGCCTTTACTGAGATTTTCAGGAATCGATTTATCAAGTAACCTATATAGGACGTTTCACCAGTATTGTTTCCAAGTTTTTCAAGAACTGTAAAATGCCAATCAGTTAAAGGGCAATATCCCCAGCCATAAAAAACCCCAAAGCCAAACCAGAAAATGCCTGTAAGGATTAGCAAATATAAGTTCCATAGCCTAGTTGCTTTCCAAATCCAACCAAAAAGATTGAACAAAACAACCAAGAGGTGGAAAATAATGAAGAACCAATCCAGAAACGAGTAAACGAACATTGGCAACTATTCACTGGTCATAATAAACAATGGTTGCATCTCGAAACTCTTGTAAAAAGGCCGTAAACGTTCTGTATTGTAATATCGAGCTACATTCACAATTTTCTTCTGGCTCACAACCACATCAATAGGCATATTGTCGTAACGGCCATTTTTTAGAACGACTAAGCGTCCGTGAATTCCCTTTAGAATTAGATCTAATGCAAGATTTCCAAAAGCCATTGGTACAATGGAATCAATAGCATCGGGCTCTCCTCCTCTAACCAAATAACCCAAATTTTGGCTAATAATATTTACAGTTTTTCCTTTATTGTATTTAGCCGATATTTCTTTAATCTGCTTTGATACAATATCGCCAATTCCGCCCAACTTGGCATGACCAAAGGCATCGCGCTCAGTTCCTTGTACCGACATTTGCTCCATTCCTTCAAATGTAGCTCCCTCGGAAACTAATACTGTTGAATATTTGCTTGGATTGTGGTTTCTATCGTCAATTAATAATTCGGTTAAGCGATCGAGATTAAACTTAAACTCAGGAATTACACACCTATTTGCCACGCCAGCCATAGTTGGAAGCATAGCGGTAAAACCAGCATAACGACCAAAAACCTCCATCACCAAAATACGCTCATGGGAACCTGCTGATGTTCTAAGCATATCGGTAAGTGCAATTGTACGAGTTACGCAAGTACTAAATCCAATACAGTAATCGGTTCCTGGCACATCGTTATCCATAGTTTTGGGAATAGCAATTACCTTAAAGCCTTCCTGGTATAAACGAACGCCATAGCTTAAAGTGTCGTCACCACCAATTGGTATCAAATAATCTATTCCTAGAAAAGCAAGGTTTTTAATTACCTCTGGAGTTAAATCATTAATAGCTTTGCTATACTTAGATTTCAGGTGCTCCGGAACAGCATCCTTAGCAACCTTAGCCGGATTGGTTCTTGAAG
>WBUV01000125.1 GCA_008933525.1 Bacteroidales bacterium
TTATCGTATAGTTCTATAAGTTTTTTGTGTGAAATGGTCAAAACCGACATCTGCTCTAAGCATTGGATGTTAACATTGGAGGGCTTTTGAAGAATAAAGCTAGTGAACGATGTTATGAAACCCGGGGCAAAGTAAAAATCGCTTGTAACCTCACTGCCATCGGGCTTAAAATGGTAAAACCGAACAAATCCCTCAGAAAGAAAGTACATTCTATCGGCAACTTTTCCGTTCTCAACAATTAGTTCCTTCTTTTTAAATTCAACCAGTTCAAGGTTTGTAGAAAATTTTTCGAAAACCTGAGTATCTAGGGCAAGAAACCTAGAAATGAAATTGCGGAGAATTTGTAAAGAGTCTTCCCGTGGCATAGTTTTCAATATCTGTATACAAATATATCATTACTTGTGTTAAAGAATTTATATGATGATTTAAAAAATCAATTATCTCCCAAATTTCCAATATCTTTGGGGATAATAAGATGTTCAATTTTCAATAATCGTACATCTAATTTCTAATATCTGTATTAATGAGTAAAAGTAAAAAAAGCAAGGATATTGGTTTTCCAAAGAAACGGATTACCAAAAAGGAGCTAAAGCAGGCCATTGTTGATGTTTTTGCCGATAAACCCGGCCAAAGTTTTAACTACAAGCAGTTGGCTACAATCATTGGGATTAAGGATGATCCAACGCGCAGAATGATTACCGATATTCTGTATGAGTTGGTTCAGGAGGAGCGAATTGTAGAGCTGTACCGTGGCAAATTCAAAATGGAGATGCAAAATTTGCTTGCTGTTGGTATCCTTGAGATGAATAACGATGGCACTGCCGATGTAATTACTGAGGATAATCGTGAGATTTTCATCCCTGAGTTTCGCCTAAATCGTGCACTACATGGCGATAAGGTTGAGATTTCTATTTACCGTCATCGTCGGAGGGGATTGTTTGAGGGTGAGGTTATAAGGGTGGTTGAGCGCGCTAAGCGCAACTTTGTGGGAACTATCACTCTAGGCAGAGATTTTGCCTTTGTGGTGCCCGATAATAGGCTGATGCCTTACGATATATTCATCCCTAAAATTGAACTTAGCGATGTTCAAAATGGTCAAAAGGTAATTGTTCAGATTACCGAGTGGCCTGCAAGGGAGAAAAATCCTATTGGAAAAATTGTTGATATTCTGGGCGACCCAGGCGTTCACGAGGTGGAAATGCACGCAATTCTTGCGGAGTTCGACCTGCCATATAAATTTCCCGAGGAACTTGACAGGGTTGCCGAAAAAATCAGCGAAAAAATTACCGATAAGGATTATAACGAAAGGCGCGATTTCCGAAATATTCCAACGTTTACAATTGACCCATTCGATGCTAAGGATTTTGATGATGCCCTATCGGTTCAGATTCTTAAGAATGGAAATATTGAGGTTGGCGTTCACATTGCCGATGTTACACACTATGTTACACCCGATACTCCTATAGATGATGAGGCCATTGAGCGTGCAACATCGGTTTATTTAGTCGATAGGTGCGTTCCAATGCTTCCAGAGCGGTTGTCGAACTTTATTTGTTCGCTCCGACCCGATGAGGAGAAGTTATGCTTTTCGGCTGTTTTTGAGATGAACGAAAACGCCGAGTTGCTTTCGCAGTGGTTTGGACGAACTGTAATTTTATCGAAAAGACGATTTACATACGAGGAAGCACAGGAGGTGATTGAGACTGGCAAGGGCGATATGCAGGATCAAATCCTGCTGCTTCATAAACTTGCTCAGATTTTGCGAAAGAACCGATTCAAGCAAGGAGCCATTGCATTTGAGCGCATTGAGGTGAAGTTCGATTTGGACGATAAAGGTAAACCACTTGGCGTTTACTTCAAGGAAAATAAGGAGTCGAATCAGCTCATCGAGGAGTTTATGCTTTTGGCAAACAAACGAGTTGCCGAGTACATTGGTAAAGAGCGTTCTGCTAAGCGCGAGTTGCCATTTGTGTACCGTATTCACGATAAGCCAAACCTTGAGAAGTTTGATGCTTTCCGTTCGTTTATTACTCGCTTTGGCTATAACATAACTGGCAATACCGATAAGCAAATCAGCAAAGCTATCAACAAGTTGATGGCCGAGGTAAAAGGTAAGCGCGAGCAGAATCTTATCGAAACACTTGCGCTACGGTCAATGGCTAAGGCGCGGTACTCGTCCGATAATATTGGTCACTACGGATTGTCGTTCCCCCATTACACGCACTTTACCTCGCCAATTCGCCGTTTCCCCGATATGATGGTTCATAGGCTATTGGCTCACTACCTAAATAGCGATAAACCTAAGAACAAGGAGCAACTAGAGGCTCTATGCAAGCACTCCACCGATATGGAGATTCGGGCAACGGAAGCCGAAAGAGCATCAATTAAGTATAAACAGGTAGAGTTTCTGCAGGATAAAGTTGGGCAGAAGTTCAAAGGAGCAATTTCGGGAGTTACCAGTTTTGGCCTATTTGTTGAACTTGAAGGCACACAGTGCGAAGGTTTGGTTGCAATGCGCGATTTAAACGACGATTACTATCAGTTCGACGAGGAATCCTACGCACTTGTTGGCGAACGTACTGGCCGAAGGTTCCAACTTGGCGATGAGGTTGAGGTTGAGGTTTGGCGCACCAATTTGGTTAAAAAGCAAATAGACTTCAGGCTTGTGGGGATGGAGTATGCCGAAATACCACAACGCAATAGTCGTATCTCCAAACCCAAGCATAGCAGTTCGCATAAGCCCGATAAAACAAGGGTTCGTGGGGTTGTGAAGTTTAGCGCAGGTTCCAAATCAAAAGGGAAGTCTAAACCGAAAGATAAAGGAAGAGGCGGGAAGAAAAGAAGATAGGTCTGCTTTACAATAATCGCTTTAAATAAAAAAAGTATGAAGATGTTAAATTTTAGAAAATGTCCTGTATGTGGTCACAAAACATCAATTAAGGATTATATATCAAAAATTTTAATAAGTAATTCTAATAGCGTTTGGCAATGTGATAAATGCGACACGTTTTTAACATATAAAAGATATAAACTTACACTTGTTTTGTCACTTCTACCTGTTGCATTTATGTTTAATTTGTCAGATTTATTTAGTAATAAACTTGTTGGCTACACTATTGTAATTTTGATATCAATAGCATGGTTCCTAGCAATTTTCCTCATGACGACTTTCAAAGAAATTAAAATAGACAAATAAATATTTGAAAAGGCTCAAACAGTTTAAATGTATCTTAACTATAAACGTATATATATGAGAAAACTATTTATGTTTGTTGCTGGTGCAATGCTGCTTGCATCGTGCACTGGTGGTAAAAAAGAGTTAACCACTGGTCCTTGGCTTGGTGTTGTTCAGTTGGATTCATTGGGCAATTTTACGGTTCCCTTCAACTTTGAGGTGAAGAAAGATGCCGAAAAAGTTACACTGGTTATTCGCAATGCCGATGAGTTTATTCAGGTTGATGAGGTTGAGGTGAAAGGTGATACAATTCACGCAAAACTTCCTGTTTTTACCAGTGAAATTGTTGCAGTAATTGGCGATTCGTTAAAAGGATTCTACTATCCAAAGGGTTTACAGTTTGGAGTAAAGTATAACTTCTACGCTGTAAAAGGCCAAACCGACCGTTTTCCTTGGTTTACCGAAACCCCAGCCTTTGATGTAACAGGTCGTTGGTGGTTTATTGAGAATCCTGGAACACCAGATTCAACTTTAATGATTGCCGAACTAAAGCAAAATGGTAGCATTGTTACAGGAACAATTCTAAGCACTTCGGGCGATTACCGTTACCTCGAGGGTAAAGTATCGGGCAGTAAATTCTACTTCTCGAAGAACGATGGCGCTCAAACAATCATCATTAAGGGTGATATTGCCGATGCAAACACAATGGTAAACGGCTTAATTTCTGGAAGCCCCAAGTGGGTTGCACCTTGGAAAGCCGTTCGCGACGATAACGCAAAGCTACCAGAATCCGACAAGTTGGTTTGGGTTAAGAAAGGAATTTCCACATTTGAGTTTGCTGGAAAGGATTTGGATGGAAATATTGTAAAGTCGACCGACCCAAAATTTCAAGGAAAGGTTATCGCAGTTTTGGCTGGTGGAAGTTGGTGTCCAAACTGTTTAGACGAGGGCAGATACTACAAAGCCCTTTACGAAAAGTATGCCGATAAAGGATTGGAGGTTGTATCGCTTTGTTTCGAGGATAAAACCTTTGAGGCTGCTCAGCCTAAAGTTCAACGTTTTGCAAAGAGCATAGGTGCAAATTACACCTATTTGTATGTAGCACCACGTGGACGTGAGCAACGCGACTCAGTACTTTATGCCCTTGAAGGGCAAATGGCCTACCCAACCAGTATGATTTTGGACAGAAAGGGCAATATCCGCAAGGTTGAGACAGGATTCTCGGGCCCAGGAACAGGAGCACATTACGAGAAATTTGCCAAAGAAACCGAGGAGTTGATAGTAAAACTTCTTGAGGAGAAGTAGCGAATATCGAACAAGGAATGATGAATGTAGATTTTGAAGTTGCTTTTTAATTCATTATTCAAAAATCATCATTCCTTGTTCATAATTTATTTTACCCATGAATGAACTACTAGCATTTGGATTACTTGGATTTACATCGTTTTTTACGTTGATTAATCCATTGGGTGCAATGCCAATATTTATGACTATGACTGCTGAGTTAAACCCAGCAGAAAGAGTTAAAACTGCTCGAAAGGCCTCAATTGTTGCGTTCTTAACAATTCTTTTCTTTGCCTTTACGGGACAGCTCCTTTTTAAATTTTTTGGAATTTCTGTAAACAGTTTGCGGGTTGTTGGTGGTGTTATTTTCTTTATGATGGGAATGGATATGCTTCAGGCTCGCTTGACAAGAGTTAAACTTGCAGAAAATGAAGTTAAGAAATATGTAAACGACATTTCCATAACACCCCTTGCAATTCCTATGATTTGTGGTCCAGGGGCAATTACTAATGCTATTATTCTTATGCAGGACGCCACTACATTCGATAAGAAATTGGTTTTAGTCGTAAGCGTATTGCTGGTAATGCTATTGACCTTTTTAATACTCTATAGTTCATCAAAGATAATAAAGGCATTAGGCGAAACCGGAAACAACGTTTTAATGCGTCTTATGGGATTAATTGTAATGGTTATTGCGGTGGAGTTTTTTATTGCAGGGATAAAGCCTGTGATTATTGAAATTCTGGGTCGATAAATTTTACATACTCTCAAGTCGATTTCTAATTTCCTTTATAATTGGTTTAATTTGCCGATTGAATTCATCTAGATAGGCAAATGCAGCTCGTTGTTTTCCTGGCTCAAGCATTTCAATTTTGTGAAGGAGCGATGCAATGTGGTAAATTTTAAATTGATTAAATGCCGATTTCATTTTGTGGGCAATCTCCGATGATTTAATCAGGTCTTTTTCCTTTATATACTTATTCAAATCATCGCTGTTTTTGTAGGTATTGTCCAAGAATGATATTAGAATAAGTTTTACAGACGCATTATCGCCGCCCGCAAATCTGAATATATCGGTTAAATCGAATTGACTATTTGGAGTTTTACTTGTTTTTTGGGCTTTATCTTTTTCTCTAACTCTTTTTTGTAAGCCAACCAAAGGTGCCAAAGCATTAAAAAGATCATCTTCAATGAAAGGCTTTATTAAATAACCCGAGAACCCTTGCGATGTAAAATGATCCGGATTGTCAATCATGCTATTGGCGGTAATGGCAATAACGGGTAATCCGGTTTCGAGTTTTTCAACGATCTTAACCACATCGTAACCGCTAATGCCAGGCATTTGTATATCGGTTAATATTGCTTTATACTGATTTTGGGTAATCACCTCTTCTAATTTTTCGGCATTAGAGATGGAGTCGACTACGAATCCCAGGCTTTTCGCCATTTCTACAACAATAAGCCTGTTGACATCGTCATCATCAATAATTAGTATCCTAGTTCCTTCTGGAATGGTGTAATCAACTAGGGTTGGTCTAATTTCATTGGAGGTTCCAGTTAGTCGAAATGGTATTAGAACTTTTACTGTGGTGCCCTCGTTTGGTGTGCTATTTAACGAAACTTCTCCACCTTGTAATTCTGTTAACTTTTTTACTATTGTCAACCCTAATCCTGTTCCGCCATATTTACGAGCCACTCCGCTGTCGGCCTGTGTAAATTCCTCAAATATCAAAGCCTGTTGTTCCTCGGGTATGCCAACTCCTGTATCGGCCACGGTAATAAGTAGTTTTGCAAAGTCGTCAGTCTTCTTAATTAACGAAGCGCTTACAATAATGCTTCCTGTTTCGGTGAATTTAATAGCATTGCTAAGTAGATTCATGAGAATCTGCCGTAACCTGAACGTGTCGCCCCAAAGCTCTGAAGGTGTCGAAGGATCAATGTTTACAAGGATATTAAGGTTCTTGTCATTAACTCTAGGCGTAAAAAAGGTAGCAACATCGCTAATTATTTGCTTTGGTTCGAAACGGGAGTTTTCCAGTTTAAGTTGACCCGATTCAAGCTTAGAGTAATCCAAAATATCGTTAATTACAGACAGTAGGTGATCGGCCGATGACGATAGTGTATTTACAAACTCCTTTTGTTTATCGCCTAATTCAGTTTTATTGAGTTGTCGGGTAATTCCAATTATTGCACTAAGCGGTGTTCGAATCTCATGGCTCATATTGGCCAAAAACTGCTCTTTCACCTTAAGCAATCGTTCTGCGTATTGCTTTGCCTCGAATAGTTGGACTCTGTATTGATTTCCTCTCGATATATCTCGGAAAATGACAGCCAACAGCATTAACAGTAGCATAAAAGTTATTGCCCCTAATGCCAATACTTTGATAATTGATTTGCTGACAAGTTCTTGAACCACCATCGACTGCCGTAGCGAAGATGAAAGTTCCTGTTTTTCCAGTAAGCCTATTACAGAGCGAATTTGTTCCATTATTTCCCGGTCTCTTTCAAGCAGTTCCAGTTCTTTTTCGCTCAGGTTTATCCTGTATTCTCTTTGTTCTAGTCTAATCTGTTTAAGTATATCGGTAAGTCCGCTAATGATAGAGTCCGAAATGGAGGGTGTTATTGAAATTGTATCTTGCCGGGTTTCCACTCGAACCTTTGTAGGAATTGAGTCAACCTCGGTTGAGCCCACAAAAAAACTTTTAATTTTACCAAAAATACCTTTTTCACTTGTTTTCTTCGAAACCAAGGTATCGCGTTCCGATGTGGTTACAGTTGTGGTTTTTGCTATAGCTTTTGAATTTTGAACCGATTTCCCTGCAAAAGAAATTTGTTTAAGCGCTTCGTCGTAGAATCTATCAGCATTTTCGCTTTGTCTGAGTTTTATGAGTTCATCAACAATCTCGCGCTTACTTTTAATCAACCTTGAAATTTGATCGACCTTTTTATTCTGATCGGAATTGTCCGATGTTAAACGATTAAGCGAGCGAACGGCGGTGTTTATCTTTTTTTGCTTTTCGGCGTATTTTCCCAAATATACTGGGTCGTTGGTAAGAACATAAGTTCTAATGTCGGTTTCTTCGCCGTATATTTCTGTAATTATTGCGTTTATAATTGCCAGTTTTTGGCCCGGTTCACTAAGGCCCTGACGGGTAAGATTCAACTCCATAAATCCTCGGTAGGTTATAACTATTGATACTACAGAGAAAATAAGTATAATAGCAAAACCACCCAAAACTTTGGGTTTAATCCACGAACCATATGATTTTTCAATTCCCTCGGCCATCTTGCAAATCAACAACTCAAAATTAAATTAATTTATTGTTATTGACTACACATTACTATTTTTTGCTGGCCGTCACATTATTTCTACCTGCTATAGAACGAAATACCTAAACTTACAGAGATAAAGAGAGGGCTGTCGCCAACTGGTGGTAATACGAAGAATGCAAGTTTTGTTTTAGGTTTTGGAGCGAGTTTGTTCATGGTTGCGCTAAAGTTCGAGAAGTCGATATCGAAACCAAAACCTCCTGCGTTAAGTTGAAAATTGGAATCGCTTGTTGTCGACGTATTGTCCTGAATATAAGGGCTCGATGAATCCATTGTTACTGTCGATGAGGTTGTGCTTAGGTTCATTGTTGGCTTATACTTGAAGGTGAATGCAACTCCTTTCCAATTTCCTTCATCAATAAACTTTCCCATTCCAAAAGTCCAACCAAGGTTAAGGTTTATTAGTATAG
>WBUV01000126.1 GCA_008933525.1 Bacteroidales bacterium
TTCGTAATGTTTCCCGATTCCACTCCGTTTGTTCCAAGTGGACTTACCAATGTTAACTGAAACGACCTTACAGAAGTGTCGCCTATCTCCTGACCTTTTACATAGTTTGCTAAAACAACAACCAAGCCTAGTGCCAATAAAAAATTAACTTTTGTCTTCATAGTATTTTAAATTAGTTTTAACGATAGTGAAAAATCTCACTTTGAACCTATGACAACTGTTTTTTATTACACCCCTACTCCCTTTCTATATTTTTTTTAATAATTTTATGGCAATATATTTTTCTGGTAATCAAACCAATAAAAATGCTAGCCTTTAAAGTCAAACTTTTGTTGAGTTGTTTTGTCGCTATAATTGCGTTGGTAAACCCAATTCAAAAAGTTTTTGTAATAACATCGCTCCAAAATCAATTCGATGAGGCCAGCACAAGGCTAATTGCCATTAAGGCAACCATTACTGCATTTATAATTCTTGTGTTTTTTCTTTTATTGGGTGAGATCGTGTTCAGCTATGCATTCCATATTGAGATTTATGCATTCCAAATTACCTGCGGAGTTGTCCTATTCTACAATGGATTAAATGGATTGCAGAATGGAATGTTTATTAAGGTTGATAAAAACGTATCAGTTAAGGATATAACAACCGTTCCAATTGCAATACCCATGATTGCAGGCCCAGCCACAATAACCGCTGCCGTTACATTCCCTGCAAACTATGGCCATACCAACACCATTGTATCAATTGCTGCAGCCCTTGCCATAAACCTTGTATTTATGCTTTATGCAAGGCATATTGGCAAATTTCTGTCGAAGTATAACCTAATGAATCCTCTCGTAAGAATTTTCGGCTTAATTGTGGCAACAATTGGAGTTCAAATGATTCTTAATGGAATATGGACATTTGTAACCGAAATAGTTAAGTTCATCTAATCTTTTCGTTAAACTCTCAGCACAACTCAAGGGTTTAGTATATTTGTACAGAATAAAATATTGATATTACGTGGAAAAGAAAAAATTCATTGATGTTGAAAATGTTATAGCATCAAAGAGTCCTCGACTTCTCAAGGCCTTACCTCGGTTTATAGTTCGCTACCTTAAAAGAATCATCCATCAGGACGAAATAAATAGATTTCTTGATGAACATGGCGACAAGCAGGGTGTTGAGTTCATCACAGAGATTCTTAAAATGATGGATGTAACATATACGGTTGAAGGGCTAGAGAATCTTGAACCACATGGACGATATCTTTTTGCATCAAACCATCCACTAGGAGGATTAGATGGGATAATCCTAATCCATTCCCTAGGGCAAAAATTCCCAGAGGTTAAATTCCCTGTTAACGACCTACTGATGCATGTCACTCAGTTACAAACAGTATTTATTCCTGTAAATAAACATGGAGCACAATCTTCACAGAACGCCAGAATGCTGGAAGACGCCTATGCATCATCAACACAAATACTGTATTTCCCTGCGGGGCTTTGCTCTCGAAAGCAAAACGGAAAAATTGAGGATTTGGAATGGAAAAAAAGCTTTATTACCAAGGCAATTAAACATGAACGCAACATTGTTCCAGTATACTTTAGTGGGAAAAATTCGCGCTTTTTCTACAATCTCTCAAAGTTCAGAAAATCACTAGGAATCAAGGCAAATATTGAAATGCTATACCTTGTTGACGAGATGTTTAAACAAAAAGGAAAAAGCATTACAGTTAGAATAGGAAACCCTATTCCATATAACACCTTCGATAACTCAAAGAATCCTAACGAATGGGCAAAATGGGTGAAAAATATTGTTTACAATATGCAGCCACAAAACTAATTTAAAAGTAAATTTGCACCCTAGCATTACATGCAATGAAGCACATAATTGAACCAGTCGACAAAAAACTTATTCTGGCAGAGTTAACCCCAGATAGATTTGTAAGGCACACCAATAATGCCAATAACGAGCTATACATTTTTTCAGCTAAGGATTCCCCAAATTTAATGCGCGAGGTTGGTAGGCTACGAGAACTGACCTTTAGATCGGCAGGAGGAGGAACTGGCTTTGAAGTAGATATTGATGAGTACGATACCTGTGAAAATTGCTATAAGCAACTAATAGTGTGGGATCCAAAGGAAGAAGAAATTCTTGGAGGATACCGATTTCATAGTGTAGATCCCACCAAAGGCGAAGAAATCAACCTTTCCACTAAGCATCTATTTAACTTCTCCGAAAAGTTTAAGAATGAGTACATGCCCCAAATGATTGAGTTAGGACGATCATTTGTACAACCTAAATATCAGGCATTAAGCCGTTCTGGTAAAGGACTTTATGCATTGGACAATCTTTGGGATGGTTTAGGTGCTCTAATCGTTTTAAATCCTCATATAAAGTATTTCTTTGGAAAAGTTACAATGTACAATACATATAATATTGAAGCACGAAATCTGCTTTTTTACTTTTTCGAAAAATATTTCAAGGATGACGAAAATCTCGTTACTCCTATTTATCCAATTGAGGTTAATTTAGACAGGACAACTCTTGCAAAGATATTTTGTGGCAACTCCTATAACGAGGACTATAAAATTCTATCGCTTAAGATTCGTGAACTGGGCGAAAAAATCCCACCATTAATTAATTCATACATGAATATCAGCCCCTCTATGAAGGTATTCGGGACAGTTATAAATCCCGATTTCGGAGAAGTTGAGGAAACTGGCATTCTGATTACAATTCCCGACATTTATCAACACAAGGTGGAGCGTCACATTGCTTCTTTTATTAAGAAAATAAAAGAGAAATACCACTTAGGGTATAGAAAAGGATAAAAACTATTTCTTTTAGCGGTTTTTCTTCGTATCTTGAACATACCATTTGCAAACGTTTAAGCTATGAAACCTTTCAGGAGATTCAAGTTTCAACTTGCTTCTTTACTAATTCTTACAGTAATATGTAACCCTAGTTATTCGCAGGACAATACTAAGGACAGCCTTTACACACTATCCCTTGAGGATCTCTTAAGCATCCAAGTCACCACTGCAAGCAAGAAATCAGAGAAAATATCAGATATTCCCGCAAGCATTGTTATAATCAGCCGCGAAGATATTGAAGCATGTGGTTATCAAAAAATCGAAGATATTTTTGCCAGCGTAATTGGCATGTATCAAATTAACGACTATTTATGGTTTGGTACCGATAACTTTGGTGTACGAGGCTTCTATACCAATGGTACATTTAGTAATATTGTAATCCTTGTTAATGGCATTAATCAAATGGAGGAATGGTATAACTCCTTCCCCACCACTAAAATAAACGTACCTGTTGAAGCAATTGATAGAATTGAAGTTGTTCGAGGTCCTCTGTCTGTTATATATGGGAATAGTGCATTTTTTGGTGCAATAAATATAATTACTAACGAATCAGCTCCCTCAAAAAGCATTGCATCGGTAAGTGTTGGCAACAATGGACAGTACCGTGTTTTCGGCAAGGCAACATCTAATATTGAGAATTTTGGTTTTACTATTAATGCAGGAGCTTTTGGCGATAATGGGATTAATGAGCCTTGGGAAAAGATGAATACGGTTATAAACCCTAACGGTGAATGGGGCGACTATCCTCCTACAAGTAAAGGTCAACTTGAAGACCATAGAAAATACTTCGATTTTTCATTCGATTACAAGGGCCTATTTGCAAGATTTCAACAAACGGCAACCAATAGAGGTGTAATTGATTACTACCCTGGTTACGACGATGGACATTTGGCTCGTATTCAAGCGACCAATCTTTTAGTAGGCAAAACTTTTTTACTGAACAATAATTTGAGTTTTACATTGAAAGGGGGCTATTATACCTTTCGAAATTTTCTGGATTACAAGCATAACTCCGACTCAACAGCCTATACCTTCAACGATATCTACTCCGAATCGTTTGATATTGAAATAAGTACAATATGGACACCATCGGATAAGTTCAATACTATAACATCTGGGTATTTTAGAGAAGTTCTCCGAGACCAACTTACAGTTGATGCGCCTAACTTGAGCCTTGGATACTACAACCTTGATGCGGGACTCTCGCGCAATAACCGTAAATACCGTTGGGCGGTTTTCTCTCAAGCCCAATATTCTGCCGAGAAAATATCGATTGTTGCAGGCATCAGACTTGAGCAAACGCCAAAGTATGATATCGATTATAGAGTTCGGTTCGATTACCCAACCGATCCAATGGATCCCAACAGCCCTGATTACATTAAAAGGGTTGGCACTTACACCTACGATGATATTGAGTTAATCCCTCGAATTGGGATCATATTTCGCCCCAACAAAAGCAATCATATTAAACTCATGTATGGCAGTGCAATAAAAGCACCATCTATTGGACAGAATATGGACATTGTTAGGTATCCCTTACGCCCACAAATGAAACCATCCACAATACAAACTATAGAGATGAATTACATCTCCACTTTTAAAAATTATGCAACTATCAACTTCAGCGTTTTCCAAAACTATGCCGATAAATTGATTACACGAATTAACTCACTATCGCTTGGAATGATTAATTACAGCTCCGGACGGCTCGCAACTACTGGAGCAGAACTCTCAGTTCTACTAAAACCAACCGATAAAATTACCATTAACCTCAGCGGAATGTACCAAATAAGTACCGACAAAACTGAAGGATACGAAGACATTGAACTTAACTATTCTCCAAAATTTCTGGGGTATGGTAACATAACCTATAAACCCACAAAAAAACTTTCGGCCAATATCAACTTCAGGTATGTTGATAAAATGTTCCCCGCTTATAATATCTCCACAACTGGCAATGGAGCCCGAATTGGAGATACAGCACCTGCATATACTATTGTTGGATTAAACCTACGTGCTGATAATGTTATTAAGGATGGAATTTTTGTTTCATTTTCAATCTCTAATCTTCTAGACACAGAAATTCGCTACCCGGTAACACGTAGTCAGGATTACTTTGATAAAGGCACACTTGGTTACAGCCGGATGTTTACTGTAAATGCCGGCTATAAGTTTTAGTAAGCCCGCTGATTTCGTCCCTCAATAAAGTTGATAAACGAGTTGTTTACAACTCTGTTTCCTCCTGGGGTTGGATAATTTCCTGTAAAGTACCAATCGCCTAAGTCGTTAGGACAAGCCTCGTGAAGGTTTTCAATAGATTGAAAAACAATCTTTACCTTGGCTTTCATTTCTTTTGGAGTAAGCAACTGGGCAATTTTATTGGAGATTTGTTCTACGGTGAATGGCTTATAGATTTCCTTTACATAATTGATTATTTCCTCCTTAGGCAGATTTTGCTGAGCCTTACATTGCTTGTAAACGTGATTGATAACACTCTCCTGACCAGTTTCCCTCAACAAATCAATTGCTGCACGGAACGCAACAAAATCGCCTAGTTTTGCCATATCAATTCCATAGCAATCGGGGTAGCGTATTTGCGGACACGATGATACAATTACAACCATTGCTGGTTTTAGCCTATCCAGTATTCGAAGAATACTCTCACGCAAGGTTGTTCCTCTTACAATGGAATCGTCAATTACAACTAAGTTGTCAACATTATCTTTTACCAATCCGTAGGTAACATCGTAAACGTGGCCAACAAGGTCTTCCCTACCCTTATCCTGAGTGATAAATGTGCGGAGCTTAACATCTTTAACCGCTATCTTCTCAACTCTTAACCTGAGTGAGATGATCTCATCCAAATCCTTCTCACTTAACGATGAACCTTTCTCCAAAATTCTCCTTTTCTTCTCGGTTTTAAGGTAATCCTCGGCTCCTTTAACCATTCCATAAAATGCTGTTTCGGCAGTGTTAGGAATATATGAAAAAACGGTATTTGCATGGTCGTAGTTTATTGCTTTTAGAATTGTTGGGGTAAGCAGTTCACCAAGCTTCTTGCGTTCATTATAAATATCCTTATCAGTACCACGCGAAAAGTAGATACGTTCAAAGGAGCACGATTTACGAGTTTGAGGAATTCGAATTTCCTCGTGGCTCACCTCCCCGTTGCGCTTCATTATAAGCGCATAGCCAGGTTTTATCTGATTAACCTCATTCACATCGATATTCATCACGGTTTGGATAACCGGACGCTCCGATGCAACCACAACAATCTCGTCGTCAGCATAGTAAAATGCAGGGCGAATTCCCCAAGGGTCGCGTACCACAAAAGCATCGCCATGTCCAATTAAACCAGCCATTGCGTAACCGCCGTCAAAATCTTTAGTAGCGGCCTGTAAAACTTTAGAAACACTAATATTCTCAGCAATTAACTTGCTAATTTCCATATTTGTGAATCCATCATTTTTATATTGACGGAAAAGTTGCTGGTTTTCCTCATCCAAAAAATGCCCAATTTTCTCAAGTACAGTAACTGTATCGGAGTAATCGCGAGGATGCTGACCGAGGTCCACCAACTTTTTGAAAAGCTCATCAACATTGGTCATGTTGAAGTTTCCTGCAAGTACTAATGTGCGCGATTTCCAGTTGTTATCGCGCATTACAGGATGAACGTAATCAATTGAATTGTTGCCAAAAGTTCCGTAGCGTAAGTGTCCAAGGTAAAGTTCTCCAGCAAAAGGAATATTTTGCTTTGCAAAAACTGGGTCGTTAATTAAATCGGGCTTCGCAGAGTACTTATTGATCCCTTTATTCACTACATCAAAAATATCCTTAATTGGCGACGATGAGTTTGAGCGCTCCCTATCGATATACTTTTTACCTGCCTCCAAATCAAATTTTACGGAAGTTAATCCTGCTCCATCCTGTCCACGGTTGTGCTGTTTCTCCATTAGCAGGTAAAGTTTGTGCAACCCGTATCGCCATGTGCCGTACTTAAGCTGATAGTACTCCAATGGTTTACGTAACCTGATTAATGCAATTCCGCATTCGTGTTTGATTTGCTCGCTCATACTATTTTCCTCTCAATAAAAAAGGTAGATGATTAATCTACCTGCAATATTACACTCTTTTTCTCGTAAATAACTCAAATACTCTTTGAGACACCTTTCCTAATTGATAATAGTGCCTTCTACTAAACTTGATCAAAGGAAAAGAGCCAACAATAGCCAGACTCGTATTTGCATCCTCACGGATTCTATTTGGAGCTGCTATTTTTGGCTGAATATTTATTGTTTGCATATTTTCTACTCCAGCGAAGGAAAATTAACCCAGTCGGGTATTATAAATGCCTTGGGGTAATCGACAAGTAGTTGCTGGTAAAATTTCTGGGCACTCTCGCGCGAACGGAAATCGCCCACAGAGATTTTCCAGTATGGGTTATCGTAACTTTGGTAAACCTTTACGCCTGGGTACTTCTCCATAAAAACTCGCATCGACTCCTCTGAATTACGTCTAGCGTTCTGGCCTAGTTCAAAGAAAATTCTAATTCTAAAGCCCTGCATTCCTGGATTCTTTGCATTCTGCAAAACATGCAAATCGAGTAAGTTTGCTATTTGGGCATCCTGTTTAACTACAACTTTGCCTTGATTTGGCTTATTCTCGTGAAGGCGCTTAATAATATTATCAATTTCATTATTAGCGCTAATATCCTGCGCAACTAGTGTTGTTGCAGATAAAAGGACTAATAGTATTGATATTAAAACTCTCATTTTATATGGATATTGTGCTGCAAATTTAGCAAAATGTTTTGAATGCTAATTATTACTAACAGTATCTACAACAGATAATGTGTCGGTTATAACTAGCTTATCCTGTTGCGATTTCATCAAACTATCGAGTGGTTGTCTGGGAATTTTAATTTTTTTAACAATCGGAAATCGACCACCTTTTACATGTCCTTCAACAGTTATCATCGATATTAACTTTTTCCCAGATCCCATCAACTTAAATGCGTCGGCAGCAGTTCGTAGTTTAATCTCAACTGGTACAACGTAATCAGCCCGAGTATCGCCCTTTAAGGTTATCTTTTCAACGCTCGTCAACTTACCTAACTCTCGATTATTCAACCATGCATTGAATTCAAAATGTTTAATTACAATTTTCTTTGAGTTTGGGTTATTTACATCGAAGGTAAGGTTCAGAAATATTACACCATCCTGCATCCCTTTAAACTTAACATCCTTCACCCCTTTAATGTCGATTCCTTGAAATTTTGAGCAACTGGTGAA
>WBUV01000127.1 GCA_008933525.1 Bacteroidales bacterium
GGCTGAGGAGTTCGATATCGACCTTAAAATGGAAGATATCCGCAAGGATACTTTCTGCGCATCGGGACCTGGCGGACAAAGTGTAAACACCACTTACTCGGCAATTAGACTAACTCACATTCCATCAGGAATTGTAGTGCAGTGTCAAGATCAAAAATCGCAACTTAAAAACTTCGATAAAGCTCTTGCCGAACTTAGAACCCGACTTTACAACCTTGAATACCAAAAATATCTGGACAACATCTCGTCGAAACGTAAAACTATGGTTTCTACAGGCGATCGATCAGCAAAAATTCGTACCTACAATTACCCACAAGGTAGAGTTACCGATCACCGGATTAACCTTACTCTCTACAACCTATCGGCCATAATTGATGGGGATATTCAAGAAATTATTGACAAACTTCAACTTGCCGAAAACGCCGAGCGTTTAAAAGCAGCAAGCGAAGAGTAAAAATTTACCACTATGACCCCCGAGCAACTATTCGAACAAATTCGTAAGAAAAAAAGTTTTCTTTGTATAGGTCTGGATAGCGAAATTACTAAGATCCCAGAACATTTACTATCAAAGGATGACCCAATATTTGAATTCAACAAGGCCATAATTGATGCTACTCATGATTTAGCTATTGCCTTCAAGCCAAATTTAGCATTCTACGAAGTTCATGGTGCATCGGGTTGGAATAGCTTAGTGAAAACAGTAAAGTATATTAAAAAGAATTACCCCGAACTACTTGTTATTGCCGACGCAAAACGTGGCGACATTGCAAGTACTGCAAGAATGTATGCCAAGGCTTACTTTAATAGCATGAATTGCGATGCGGTGACCGTTTCGCCATATCTCGGACAGGATTCTGTTACCCCTTACCTCTCCCACGAGGATAAATGGACAATACTTCTAGCAATAACCTCCAACGAAAGTTTTTCCGATTTTCAACTAATAGAGAACAAAGAAACTGGTAATAAAATATTTGAGGATGTTGTTTTAAAGTCGATGCACTGGGGCAGCGATGCCAACATGATGTATGTTGTTGGCGCAACCCATCCGGAATACTTCGAAAACGTTCGGAAACTTGCACCAGATCACTTTTTACTTGTTCCTGGTGTTGGCGAGCAAGGTGGAAGTCTGAGAAAGGTTGCGGAGAAGGGACTTAATCACCGTTGCGGATTAATTGTTAACTCATCGCGTGGAATTATTTATGCCGACATTACTGGTAAATTTGCCGAATCGGCGCGTGCAAGAGCAAAAAAACTTCAATTAGAAATGGAGGAGATTCTTACAGAGGCAAATTTGCTATAACTCCTATAAAACTTTCAGTATATTTTTGATTCATATTCCATTGGCCCCGGCAGATAACCTATTCTACCGAGGCCAATTGAATTTACAGAATCATTTGTCCAAAGCGTTTCCAGAACTCTCTGTGGAATCTCTCACCAGCATCGCCGCCATACAAATCTAGGTACGATACATTGGAGGGTTGATTTGGAATAAATCGAATAACTTCATGCTTCTCGTAAAGAAAAGGTGGCTCAGGATGAAACTGAACCCCAACTACATTTTTGAATCTATTATGTTTAATTGCCTCAATAACTTTCCCATCCATAGATAAACCTGCAACATTAATATTGTATCCTATTCTATTAATGCATTGGTGATGGCTACTCAAAACATTGGGATAGGTACCCTCTGCCACAATATCCTTAAAAAACTGATCGGTAAAGTTAACCTGATGAAAACTACCCCACACCAAACTTTTATCTGTTGAATAATTTGTATAATAATTACGATGCTGCTGATTAGTTTCGGTTGAAATAACCTGTTCCACAGAGCTAAATCCATATATTTCGCTAGGGATATCCTGATAAAGGGTTCCCCCAGTTGCAACGTTTATGCTCTGCATACCCAAACATATTCCAAGAATTGTGAAGTTTGGATTTTGATTCAAGAAAGGCTTAAAATCTTTATCCTGACTACCACCAAGCAGATGAAAAAGAAACGAAAGCTCCATTAAATGCCTGTTAGGATCTGTAATTACAGTCAACAAACTTGTAGGTTGGTTATAGCATGCTGGTGGCATATCGGGTCCTCCAAAGAATATAATTGCCTTACTACCCTTGAAAACAGATTCAAAAAAAGCGCTACAACTATTTTTGTGGTATATTATATCTGTATTTAATTTATGATTTGTCGACAATAAAAACACATTATCAATATCATGCTTTAAAATGTATGCTTTGGATTCATTATAATCATAAACCTCATCATCATGAAAAACACCCACAATTTTAAGTTTACTTTTTGCAGGAATTATCTCATTATCGGTTAGGTACTTAATGGTTTTGATGTTATTGACCGTAGGATGCATAATTATTAAAGTATTCAGACTATCGTTCAAATCATCAACAGTTATAAATACCTGTTTTTCCTTGGGTTGGCAGGAAATAAACAAAAGGAATCCCAGAACAACTATAAAACTAAGGCTTATCTTATTTTTCATGAATGATATGGAGTTAAAAGTTTTGTTTTATAATGCTTTACTAAAATCGAAATCCCAAACTAAAAACAGCGCTCTGCTGAACAATATCACTTGTTTTGCTTATTGATTCGAAGGAGTATGAACTTCCAATTAGCATTTGCACTCTCATTACGTCGAATCCAAATCCAAATTGGATTCCAAAATCTTCCCGATTGAAATCGCTATCGAAATCCATACTGTTTGCTCCAACTTTGCCATTAAACTTATAGGAATAATATGGCCCCATGTAAACAAAAAATTGATTGTCGACCATATCATCTGCTGCAGAAAAGAGTTTAAACCTAATATTTACAGGTACAACTACCTCGTGAGTTCTTAAAGTACCCCACTGATGCTCGCTACCACTAGTTTGATACAAAACTTCGGGTTGTAATCCAAATCTTTTACTTAGCCTAATGGTTGTGTATAGACCTGCATTAAAAACTGGTATATCCTTTCCGTAAAAGTATTCGTCTACATAATCGTGTTTTGAGGATCCAACTCCTATTTTAAACCCAAATTTTGGGCGGAATCCTTTTCCTTGAACATCTGCAATAAATTGTTTATCGGGCAAAAGGCTCTCCGAATTCGAAAGTTCAACAATTGCATCTTTCATAAACTCTGCAATTGTTACCATACCATCATAATCAAGTAAATTTGGATCATCTCCAGGCTTATGATAAGGCGATATAGTTGAAGTAAACACATGGATTGCAGGCACACCCTTTTTCCCAAAAGGAGCCGTATCGGTTTGCCCCTCAATATTTTTTCCCTCTTTTTTAACCTTAATATTGTGCTTTGCGGCCAAATTATTCAATAGGACTTCGCCATTGTCTAATGTACTATTTCCAACAAGGTCAATGCCTCCATACTTAGATAACATCCCTACCATATCGAGGCTAAACATAACCTTTATTCTGTCAGTTGGGATTAGATTTGACTTAACCAAATGAGAAGAACCAATTAAACCCGACTCCTCCCCATCAAATGCAACTAGAATAACAGAACGCTTTATCGAATTTTTATTATTAACAAGCCATCGGCCAAGTTCAATTACTGTTGCTGTTCCCGAGGCATTATCGTCAGCCCCGTTAAAAACAACTACGCTATCACCTCTAAAGTAATAGGCCACATGGTCGTAATGCGCACCTATAACTATGTATTCGTTTTTGAGAACAGGATCGTTACCCTCAACCCATCCAACAATATTACAACCTTCAATTTTAACCATCATCCGGCTGTTTATAAAGGGATGTTTGTATTTTCCGTTCCAAGGCGAAAGACCTGCGGTTATAAATTGTTGCTCAATATAGTCGGCGGCAACTCTACCACCATGAGTGCCAAACCCACGCCCATTCATGGAATCGTCTGCCAGTGTATAAACATGCTTCTTAATAAGATTGATATCAAAGTCCTGAGCACACAAATGGCTCATAATGATCATGGACAGGAATGTAATAGTATAGCGAATCATATTTTAAATATTTTTTTAACAAGACAGTTATTTTGATAATTTGTTACAGTTCGAAATTATTAATTTTATTATCAATTCAAAAATTTACAATATTCGTTTTATTGCAGAGTAAAGCATTGTAATATTTATCGGTTTTGTTACATAGTCGTCGCAACCGGCTTGAATTGCTCTTTTTTTCTCATCGGGAAGGGCGTATGCAGTTTGTGCAATAATTGGGATTTTCGGATTAATGCTTTTTATTCTCTGGGTGGCTTCAATTCCATCCATTACGGGCATTTTGATATCCATCAGAATTACTTTTATCTCCGTTTTTTTTGAAAATATTTCTATTGCCTCCAAACCATTATTCGCTGTAATAACTTTTGCATTGGCATTCTCCAAAGCTCTTCGAAGAAGTATCATGTTAATATTATCATCCTCAACTAAAAGCATCAAAGCACCATTAAAATCGGGTTTAAATGATTCGTTACCAACGCTAGTCAATTCATTATTGTTATCCATGGCTTTAATATTTGGTATTGTAAACGTAAAAGTTGCACCTTTATCAATGTCGCTGTCAACCCAAATTTCTCCCCCCAGCATCTCCACAAGCGATTTTGATATCGAGAGTCCAAGTCCAGTACCTTTCATTGAGTTTGGATTAGTTCCATCAACCTGCCGAAACCTATCGAAAATTAGTTTCTGATTCTCCTTGGCAATTCCAATTCCTGTATCTCTAACCCAAACAATTATATGCTTATTGCTCTCTTTTGCCCCAACCTCAACAACGCCCATCTTCGTAAATTTAATAGCGTTATTTATGAGATTGCTTAATATTTGTGCTATTTTGGTTTCGTCGGACAGAACTACCAAACGATTTCCGGTTTCAATTTTCAACTTTAAATCTATTTTTTTCTGATTCGCCAAAGCCGTAAAAAGCAATGAGGTTCTTTCGATAACAGACACAACAGAAACTGGCTCGTGACTCAGGGTAACCTGACCTGCCTCAATCTTCGAGACATCAATTATATCATTAATTATTGAGAGCAACTGATTGCTAGAGTCTGCAATAATATCGAAATACTTAGCAATACTCTCGTCGATATTTGTTTGCTTAAGAAGTTGACAAAATCCAACAATACCGTTCATTGGGGTACGAATCTCATGGCTCATGTTTGCCAAAAAGGCCGATTTAAGTCTATCGCTCTCCTGTGCTTTTTCGGTGGCTTCAAGTAACTTCTCATTTATCTCTCGAATTTTTTGGTTGCTCTCGGAAAGTTCCTCGTTAAGTGCAATATACTCCTCGTTTTGCTCTTGTAATCTGCGATCGTTTTCAATAATTTGTTCTTCAGCCAACTTGCGTTCAGTAACATCGCGGGCAACAGCATAAATCAAGTTGTTATCAAGAAACGAACGCCACTCAATCCATCTATAATCACCTTGTTTTGTCATGTAGCGATTGGTAAAATTCAAAACTCTCCCTCGGTCCGAGAGTTCTTGAACTGCAAAATTTGTAGACTCAATATCGTCGGGATGAATAAAGTCGAAAAATCTTTTTCCCTCTAATTCTTGGGAACTGTAACCTAAAAGGTTACTCCATTCGGGATTAACTTTACGAAAATATCCTTGTAAATCGGCAATACAAAGCAAATCGAGGCTGTTGTTAAAGTATCTTTCAAGCTCTTCGGATTTTCGTTCAACCTCATGTTCTGCATTTATCCTTGAAGTGATATCGTATGCAACGCCCAAAACGTTTTTAACACGATTGTTTTTGTCGAAAACAGGAGTAAAAACGGTATTGTAAAAAACATCTCCCACTTTAAGGTCAAGCTTAACAGACTCGCCGTTTAACGACTTTTTAGATGATTCGATTATCTCGGGAAAATCCTTATAAACATCGAAAACTGACATGCCCACTACTTGTCCCGGACTCAATCCCAGATTACTCAAACCGGCACCCTCTGACAGTGTAAAAATTCCATTACCGTCGAGCACGAAAAAAACCATAGGATTTTCTGTAATAATCATCCTTATTTTTTGCTCGCTTAGTTCGAGTTCCTGCCGGTTCTTAATCCTATCGGTAATGTTGGTCAGCACCATCACAACTTTCAACGGCTCAGCTTGGAAAAGCCTAAGCTCAAAAACTACTTTATTCTCTTTGATATTGATTACGAACTCGTCGATGGTAAATTCTTTTCCAGTTTTAGCAACCTGGCTTATCTTTGAGATTAGATCAAAACTATCAAAACATTCTGACACCTCAAAAATGCTCCTACTATAATGCGTTATGGGCAGTATGTTTAGCAGTGTATCAGCAGCAGGGTTCGAATTGGTTAGAATTGCTTCATCATTGCCACTTAACTCTATAAATAGCATTGGCAAGGGCGAATTATCAACAATAGTTCTGTACTGGATTTCGCTTCTTTTTAAATTTATTTCAACCTTTTTCCTCTCCGATATATCACGAATATGTTCAATTAAAAATTTTAAATTGCCTTGGTTATCTAAAACTGGGTAGGATCGGGATTCGATCCATAGTCCCATTTCTGGAACATACTTTTCAACACTTTCCGGCTGTTTTGTGGCTACTGTTAGTTTTGTGGCACATATATCACAAGGAGCAATTCTTCCAATAAGTTCGTAGCATTTTTTACCGTTGACCTGCTCAGGAGTTAAATTCAGCATTTTATAACCAGCATCATTGTAAAATTGGATAGTTTGATCGGCGTTCTGCAGGCCTATTACATCGGGAATAGAATTTATGAGGCTTTTGAAAAGAATTGACGATTCATAGTTCTGCTGGCTAATAGTCCGAAGTTCCTCCTCTACTTTTTTTCGGGAGGTTATATCGCGGATTACAGCCCAGTAACCCTCATGATTACCATTACTATCTTTTATCAAGTAACTTCTTAATTCGATAGGAACTATTTCGCCTCCTTTAGTAATATACTCTTTCTCATACAATTCGGAGTGCCCAAAAGGTTTTATTTGTTCCTCAATAATCTCATTTTCTATTTCATGCCATTTCCTAGGGGTTAAATCTTGAAAGGTAAGCAGCGTGATTTCTCCTGCAGAATAACCAGTTAATTCTAAAAAAGCATTATTAAAATCAACTATTTTACCTTTTAAATCAACTCTTACGTAGGAATCGAGTAACCCTTCATTTAATAGTTTAAGTTTAGACTTTAATGTTTGATTTGCTATCTCGGTCAACTTAAGTTCTGTAATATCTGTTCCAACGAGTAGAATTTCGAAAAAATGATTACTCCCGTCATCATCTGAAACTTTGCATTCCCATGAATACCATTTTTTCATTCCATTGGCGAGAGCCAGCTCGGTGCTAAACTGATCCTGAAATGTATTCTCTAAATTGCCACCTATTGAATCGAGTATGCCCTGCAGAGGCTCACATCCCTCTTTGAAAATTGTAAAAAAGACGCTTTTACCAATAACCTCATTAGGTTTAAATCCAAATTCATGCAGTGCAAATTTATTAATGTAGGTTACTCTACCAAGCCTATCCAACTTTATCAGAATCCCCGAGAATTTTTCTAAGAGATAATTATATTTATCTTCTGAAAATTTCCTATTCTTTTTGTTCCTATAATATACAAGGCTAATGGCAATAAAGAGCATTAATGTTGAATAAACTAGAAACTCTGATAAATTAACAAGAGTGATTTTATTCACTAGGTTGGTTAACTTACTTGAATTAATGTGGAGAAACTCCAATGTTTGCGTAAGAACAACAAATAACCCTAGGACAACAATACCTTTAGTTCGCAATTGTGAATTACCAATAAGTTTATTAGCTACTATTCCAACCAAAAGGCTAAGAAATACAAAAAAAAACAGGGACTTAGCAATGGTTATATCGATAATCCAAAAAGAAATCAAACTTAAAAAACTACAAATCAATGCCACACTAGGACCACCCAGCAGTCCGGAAAATCCTGTCAATGTTGAGATTCCAACAAAAGAATTACTATAAACTTTGCTTAAACCAACAAATGTTATAACTACACCAAAACAAGCTGCGATATAAATCAGCGTATCTGTGGGATTTTTTCTGCGAACTTGTTTTGGGGTAACAAGTTCAGGAAAAAC
>WBUV01000128.1 GCA_008933525.1 Bacteroidales bacterium
TTTAAAATTCTGATTACTAACACCTCCTGTTCTCATACAAACAAAAGGAAATTTTAAATATTTTGTTTTTAGATTATTGCAATACAAAAAGCGAACAAGCAACTCGTAGTCTGCACCTATCTTATAATCTTCTTTATATAATCCTAATTCTTCATAAAATTTTCTTCGAACATAAAAACTAGGATGTGCAGGCATAAACCCATACTTAAAACTACTCCTTTTAAATCTTTCCGATGAATAGTAACGTACAATTTTGTTAAGATTGTTAGGGTCTACAAATTGGATATCGCCATAAATTGCATCAATATCATTATCAAAGGAATCAACAATATTTTGAATTATGCTATTATTAGTGAAGAAATCGTCGGAATTTAATATGCCCACTATATCGCCAGTTGATAGTTTAATACCCTTATTCATTGCATTGTAAATGCCTTTATCGGGCTCCGAAACGAATTTATCAATTCTATCGCCATACTCCTTTATTATATCCACTGTGCCATCCGTAGAAGCCCCATCCACAACAATATATTCAATATCCTTATAGGTCTGACTTAATACAGATTCTATTGCCGATTTAATTGTTGAAGAATTATTATAAACGACAGTAATTATTGAAACTCGCATAAAAAGATTAACTAATTGAGTATTTTTTCGTTTTTAAAAATACTTTTGAGATTATCATAAAATCTTTCCTGGGAGAATTTATCCTTAATTTTTGAACCGTTATTAATAATTTCCATTCTTAAATTCTCATCATTCAATAATAATTCAACTGCATTGGCAATCTGCTCAGGTTCGTTAGGATTAAAATACAACGCTGCGTTGCCATACTGCTCGGGCATAGCATAATTATTCGAAACTATTGGCGGACAGTTTAAGAGTATGGCCTCAATTGGAGGAATATTAGTTGGTCCAAAATAAGTTGGCATTACCATGGCTAAGGCATTTTTATACAGACATATCATGTCGTTATCGGAGATGTAACCTAGAAAAACAACATTGCTTTCCAGATTATTATCGTCAACAAACTTCTTTAACTTGTTATACTCCAAACGTTTTTTCCCTCCAAGTAAAAGTTTTAAGTCATAGCCTCTATTCTTTAACAAATTCATCGCTTTAAGAAGATTCAAATGATTCTTATGTGACCAAAAAACCGCAGGGTAGAAGATATATTTTTGGTTTAGGTATTCCTTGATGCTTTCCGAAGGAGTACTTTTCTCATTATATATATAATCTGGAGCAATATAGGGTAAAGGATTTACGCTGGCACTAACCTTTCGATAAGATTCCAGGGCTTGCTTTTTACCAAGGTTAGAGTCCACAAAAACGATCGAAGCACTCTTTAATAATGTTCTATAGTAGTTTTCTCTGTAGTTATAAATAAAGAACCCTCCGGACTCCTTAAATTTCCTCTCGTACCTATGCATTAAATCATGAATAGTTCCGATAACCTTCGATTTTACCAAACATGCAATAGTATCGCTTGCAGGGAATACAATGTAATCGAAGTGTTGATTGTCTAAATAACGAACTCTAGTATCGAACAGGCGGGCAAATAACTTTGCAAAATAAACTAAACCAACGCTAAAGAGTATTTGATAAAACCTATTGATTAGATTTGACCTCTTTACAAATACCTTTTTACTTTCCGAAAATCTATCCAAATATTCTGTCCAACAATTAACTGTATAAACAATTGTTAATTCGTAATTACCTGCCAACAGATTATCCAACGCCAAAATAAGCGATTTCACATACTGAGAAACACCACTGCCTTGATTCTCGACATCAATATAAAGAGCTAACTTTTTCACTTTTTTAAAACAAAAACAACGTACCAGTCCTTACTAGTGGGCTCATTGAAACTTAGCCACGCAAAAAAATCGACAATTTTGAATCCAAATTCCTGAGCAAATAAATCAACCTCGTTCTTAAAAAAATAACGCATTGGGTGCTTTTCCTGAATTTGAGTTAATACACTCGACCTCTTTTCCTTAATTAGGATATCAAAATTCACATCAATCACGGATTCGTTCCAATGAATTACAGGTTCAGCAATACGAACAATATCGTATTGTTCGTCCGACATTCTTTTTACTCTAACACTAGGCAAATCATTTACTACTCCAGGACCATACCAACAATCAAAAATGAAGATTCCATCATTATTTAAATGACTGTTAACCGATTTAAAACAAGATCTTACACTATCGTTGTCGGTTTGATATGACATAACATGAAAAAGTGATGTAATTACATCAAACTTCTTATTCAGATCAAGAAATCGCATATCCTGATTACTAAACATTGCCTTTTGTCCATAATTCTCCTTGGCAATATTAATCATGGTTTCGCTGATATCAACACCATGAACTTCGTATCCTTTATCGGCAAAAATTGACGCATGCTTACCTGTTCCGCATCCAATATCTAAAAGAAAAGCATTTCCTTGCTTATATTTTCGAATAATCTCATCAATATAAGCGACCTCGGCATTATAATCTTTATCGCGATATAGTAAATCGTAATACTTTGAGTACTCTTTGAAATGCTTCATTACTTTACAAGAATCTGAGTCAAATTATTCACTACATACTCCATCTGTTCCTCAGTAATAGCCAAGCCGCTTGGAATATAGAAACCACATCGAGATAAATTCTCTGCTACAGGAAAACTGTCTGTTACTGTTATTCCAAACTTTTTCAGAACAGGCTGTTCATGCAAACACCAGAAAAAGGGTCGAGTGCCAATACCCCTTTTATTCAGTTCGGCCATTAAGGACTGAGTTTGTGATAGATTCGCATTTTTCAGGACTATTCCAAAAACCCAGTAAATATTTTTGGCGTATTCTGCCTCTGCAACAGGTAAATGAATAGTATCTATATCCTTCAATTTATACTGATAGAAATGTCCAATCTGCCTTTTCTTAAGAATAGATTGCTCAATTCTCTCGAGCTGAGCCAAACCAACCGCAGCCTGTAAGTTGCTCATTCTAGCATTATAGCCTAACTCATGATGAATAAACCTCTGTTCGGGAATAAAACATAAATTCCTTAAGGATCTGCATCGTTCAGCAAGTTTATCATCATCTGTAAAAATCATCCCTCCCTCACCTGTCGTAATATGCTTATTGGGATAAAAACTCACAGTTGATATATCCCCAAAACTGCCACATTTCTTACCATTGTATTCCTGGCCGTGCATCTCGGCGGCATCTTCAATAACTTTCAGGTTGTATTTTTTTGCAATATCAAGCACAGGGTTCATATCTACAGGTAAACCGTATATATGGACAACCATGATTGCTTTTGTTCTGGGAGTGATTTTACTCTCAATCTGGGAAACATCCATATTCCATGTTTCAGAATCCTGATCAACAAAAACGGGAATACATCGTTTTCGGAGAATTCCAGTAATACATGAAATTATTGTGAAGGTTGGCATTATAACCTCATCGCCTTCCTGAAGATCCAAAGCATCAATTGCAATATCGATAGCTACAGTTCCATTCGATACCGCAATGGCATACTTTCGTCCAAAATAGTGAGATAAGTTATCTTCAAATTTTTTAATGAAAGGACCATCGGACGAAATCCAACCTGTATCAATACACTCTATAAGATATTTTTTTTCATTCCCATTGAGCAAAGGCTCATTTACCGGCACAAACATAGTCCTATCAATTATTTTGTTTTGCTAAACCTTACCTTATCATTCTCGCCGGCAAAAGGACCTTGCTTAACTTCAATCATTTTCAAATTTTCCATCACCTCGAAGCCATGTCCTCCTTTAATCAACAATATTACATCCCCTTTATGAAGATATTTACTTTCCAAGTATGTTTGGTCATCATCATAAAAATCTACTTTGAGCTTTCCTTCCTTTATAAATAAAACTTCCTGAGTGTACAATACTTCCCTTCGAACTGGCTTATGTATATGCGGTTCAATAATTTTCCCCTCAGGATGTTGCATATAAGCCAACTGTTGCGACAATTCATTAGCAGTAAAGAATGTTATTCCAGGCGTGCTAAAGTTATCCCGAACAATTATTGCCAATAGTTCACCGTTATGTTTTATCTCCTCAACCATTCAATTAAAATATTCAGATTAGTAACCAAACTTCTTTTTTCGTTGCTCCAATATAAATACTGATAATTTATTGATTATTGAACTTTTAAATTCAACATGTTTTCGTGGAGGTTCATTCATGACTTTATCAAATTCAGCACGAGAAAGCTCAAGATAATCGAGTATGAAACCCAACTCCTTTTCCATTTCAACTTCGTTGTACTGGGGTAATTTTAACTTTTCAAGAGCTTCTGCTCTAGTCATCTGGCCTGAAACTATCATGCTAGAGTAATGCGACTTTCTTTTGTCGATATTAAATTTATTGGGCAAATAGTAAACCTGAACAAACTTCGTAAATAACGACTCCCAATGTTTGTTTCCATAATACTCGTAACCACAAGCTTCGCTTAATTCGCTCAACGCTTTACTTGCATTGTAATCAACAAAATATAGTGGTTTTACAAATTGAATCTTATGAAAATACTTGTACTTTAACCTTTTCTCCAATATCGAGTAAAGAGGTAATTTATCATCAATCTTAGCTCGTCCGAATTTCTTATGAACGTCTAAAATGTGGACTTTATCGGTAGCATCAAATCCTGCCTGAGTTATGCATTCCAGGGTGAAATTCTCGCCAGAGAGAAAATATTTAATATTATTTTTCTGAGCATACTTGTACAAGCATGCAAACAGAACATTATCCTGAGGTATAGCAATTTCAGGCAGCCCTGCTAGAATAAATGCACGGGTTAAATCGGCAAATTGATCCTTGTTGGGCTTTTCGCTAATTAAATCAATATTAAATGTGGTACAGATCTTTTTAATATTCTCAACTGTTACAGGCGCATCAAGACCATCATCGACATGCACAGCAAGAATTCTAAGACCATGTTTATATGCAATATAGGCAACATAAGCAGAATCTAAACCTCCTGATAGGCCTATCATACAATCGTACTTTTTGCCCTTCCCATCCTCTTTAATTTTATTGAAGATGTTTTCAAGTTTGTTCGCTCCTTCCTGATTCGGAAAGTAAACTAACTTTTCGGATTTTAGAGCGTTATTACAGTAATTACAAGTGCCATCGTTTTCAAATGATATTGTAGCATCGGCTACATTATCCATTACACATCGGGTACAAACCTTAACTTCCATATAGCAGTCCTAATTGATTATTGTATGGTAAATATAAAACTATTGATTGGATTTACTTTTCAATTGGAGTTCATTCTTAATAATTTCGATAATTTGAATACTCCGTTTTTCAACGGTATGGTTCAACATTGTTCTTTTATGACCAGCTCTGGCGATGCTTAACATAGACTCTTCATGGTTAAGCAACCATTTAACCTTATCGGCGCATTCCTGAGGCGAGCTATACACCACAACCTCACTATCGGGTTCAAATAAATCTGAAATATTTTTCTTGTTATCGGTTAAAAGACAAGAACCTACTCCAGTTACCTCGAACAACCTCATGTTTCCGGCATACTCACCTGCAACATCGCCATGGTTATTCAGCACAATTTTGGAATCATTAAAGAGCCGATACATTTCAATTCCATACACAGGCTTTACCGATGACCGATTAATAGATTTTGAGTAAGAGTATACTGGATTTTTTGCATATTCTAAGAAAGGAATAACCTTATGGGCATTCTTTGCTCCCATGAAACTCAGAAATTGATTGAATCTAAAAATAGACTGCTTGGCTTTAATTTTATAGCAACTCTCCAAGTTAGCGAACAACTTGATGTCTATATGATCATTTAATAAAGTATCAATCAAATCGATTCGATCTTTATGATAACCGTTACCAGGGAATAACGATCCGGAAAAAATAAAATCGTTGCTCTTTTGTGTATTTTGATCAATTTGATTTAAAATACTCTGATCAAAGCCATGGTACACCAAGTAAGATTTGATCCCTATTCTATCAAACTCTAACTTCATACCAGGTGTACATGTAATAACAAAATCGATATTCTTAAATACCTCTATTAACTTACTACTGTATGGAGCACAATGGAATGCAAAAATCAACTTAATGCTTTTGACCTCACGCTTAACTCTTTTAATCCAATCTATATCAATAAATGGTAAACTCTCAACTATAAGTACTTCTGGTTGATATTTTTTTGTTTGCTCAAGTACAACTTCGGATAACGATTTTTTCTTCAAGAAATTTTCGTTTCTCCATTTCTTTTGCAATAACAAATCATTGGTAAATATGCAACTTGCTTCTAGGTTAAGCTTTAAATATGCTTTTGTATATGAACTAACAAACTCGGTTGACTCATCTAAAAGTTTTGCGTAGTGCTCATTGTACGATAAATCGCTTAACCCAGGATTAGCCAGATAAAAATCGTTCAAGTAACCTTGATAAACAGCGCTTAACGAAAGAAGTCTAATACTCATTTAATGAATGTTCATATTTGTGTATCAAAAAATAAGTCATAATTGCCAAAGCAATAAAACAAACTAACTCAAAAACAGTATAAACAAGGATAAAACCATTGAAACTTAAATTCTTAAATAGAAGTAAAGATAAAATGGCTGAAAAATATGCGAATTGCCACAAGCTATACAACTTTATTTTTCGCATAGCAATAAATACACTCGAAAAGGAAGAAACCAGAAAGTTAAATGCGTACGACCAAACCAAAATCTTGGAGATTTGGCCAGAGGCAATCCACTGTTCGCCAAAAAGAAATGAAAATAGCCAAACTCCAATTAACTGAATTGCTACTATCTCAACAAAAACAATTGAAATGGCAAACAGAAATATTGGTTTAACATCGTTATAAATACTCTGCTTTTGCTTGAACTTTTCCGATACTTTCTGCAATAAAACATTGGACAGCGATGTTGCCACTAAAGCTAAAGGAATAGATAAAAGCAACTTTGACAAATCAAAATAACCTGTATACTCGGCCGAATAGAACCTATTAATAAAAATTGGCGGTAAAAAAAAACTACACGAACTCATAAACGCAGGCAAAAGGCTATACTTTGGAAACTCGGAATACTTGCTTGCAACGTATAACATTTTCCGCACACTTATATATTTTGTGTTAAATCCATTCCTCAAAGTTTGAGCAGTAACGACCATAACATTAACCGACTGACCAATAATATCGCCCCAAATCAATCCCTTTGGATTTTTTATAATTGCAAATAAGACCTGAGCAAATCCTTCTGCCCCTCTCCTTGTCAACTTGTTAACCGAAACTGAGACATACTTCTTCTTCCGAATCAACCAATAATTGAAACTCTGGTAACTAGCGTATAAGAAGATACTCAATGGCACAACATAAATTATTTTACCCGACAGCCCCGATGGCAAATTCAGTGCCCTGTGTATATCGCCATGAAATATGAGTAGTACAATAAAAAGAAAAACTGATATTGAGAATGCAATAATTAACGATAATGAGATTAAGTTAGCGGAGTCCTTATCCTTTGATGGTAGAACTATTGCATCATCGTATTTAAATGTTGTAATGGTTAGCAGAATTCCAACAATACTCATATAAACAGAAAAGAGCCCAAAGGATTCGGGCAAAAAAAAACGCCTTAAAAAAGGCTGCAGTAGAATTGAGATTAACTGTGCTAGTATTGTTCCAGAAATCAGAATTGAGGCATTCTTAAGCAATTCTGATTTTAAAATGGTATTAGCAAAGTAGATAAAATATTTCTTCAAGAAAGAGTAGTTTTAAAGGTTTAAGGTTCAAAATTCTGGGTTTAAGATTGGATTACAAGTTGTGAGTAAAAATCTAATAATACTCTAAGTATTTAAGTTTTAAAGGGAACTTTCTTATCGACTAAGCGAGTTGCATAATACATAAAAAGTAAACTTATTATAAAAAAAGGAATTTTTAAAAAATCGTACGATCGATAAAGCAATATCATAAGAATTATTGCTGTATTAAAAGCAATTAGCATCAAGCCAACCTGCAAATGAGAGTATCCGGACAATACCAAGCGTTGGTATAGATG
>WBUV01000129.1 GCA_008933525.1 Bacteroidales bacterium
GTTAAGGATTACCTGACCTCGAAAAAGGAACTAACCCTCGATGCCGATTTGGTGGTTTTAGTCACTGGAATGGTTGCCCGCAGCGATAGCAACGAGATATCGAGCAAACTGAAAATTCCAATTGGAACTGATAAGTTCTTCAACGAAATTCACCCTAAGCTAAAACCCGTTGAAACTGTAATTAAAGGCGTTTACATTGGGGGTGCGTGTCAGGGACCAAAGAATATAACAGAATCGGTACAATCGGCACTGTCGGGTGCGGCAAAAATCAACGCAATAATTCGTAAAGGAAATATCGAACTGGAGCCAATTGTTGCAAGAGTTAATGCTGAAGTTTGCGCTTGGTGCGATAAATGTAGCGAGGTTTGCGAGTACGATGCCATTAAACCAATCGAAAGTAGCGGTAAGATGATTGCAGAAGTCAATATATCAACCTGCACCGGATGCGGAATTTGTGCCCCTGTATGTCCTACAAACGCGATTGAAATTGCGCAGTACACCGATAACGAGGTAGAATCGATGATTGACGGCTTTATGTCGGAAGGTGAAATTGAACAGCGGGAATTGGAACACGGAGCAAAAGTTGAAACAGGAAAAACTGGAATGAAAGAGTACCCTGAACTATGGAACAGCATTGTATCGGTTCTCGATGGCAAATCGCTCACCATTCCAAAAATATCCGAGGCCACAGGAATTGAGTCGCACCTTGTAACCTGGCACTTAATGACAATGAACCGCTACAGCGTAGTTGAACCAGCAGGACTCGATGATGATGAGGCCTACTTTATGTACAAACTAAAAAAGTAAACAGCTATGTCGCATATTAACCCCGATTTTGCGGAAGAAATCAAACAATTTGGCGCAAAGGACTTTCCCTTGTGCTTTAACTGTGGAAACTGCACAGCAATATGCTCACTATCGAAGAAAGAGGAATCGTTCCCACGCGAAATGGTTCGCTACAGCACACTTGGTCTAGAAGATGATATCAAATCATCTCTTAAACCTTGGATGTGCTACTACTGCGGCGAATGTAGCACCGATTGTCCACGACAAGCGCATCCCGGTGAACTAATGATGAGCCTACGCCGTTGGTTAACCTCAAAGTACGATTGGACTGGACTTTCTGGATTACTGTATAAAAATCTATCGGCATATATTATTGGCTTTATCCTGATTATTGTTGGGCTAATTGCATTTGCCAATAATCTTGAATGGAATCAGGAAAAGATTATGCACTTTGGACATCTGTTCGAGATGCTTGCCATTGCTGGCGTTTTTGCAGTAATTCTAGTGCCAAATATCATTAGAATGTGGAACTACACCATACTGAAACCGGGAATAAAAGCAACTGTAAAGGTTTACTACAAGGCATTTACCGAATTACTAACCCATATGTTTACCCAAAAGCGCTTTCTGGAATGCGAACAAACCCGCGAAAGCAGACTAATGTGGTTCGAGCATTTTATTCTTGTTCTTGGGTATCTATCGCTACTCTTTACTACGGTTTTCCTTAACTGGTTCGAATCGGAGAATCTATTTGTAATAATTCTTGGATACATCGAGAGTGCGGTAATATTTGTAGTTACATTCCACTTTGTTTTAAAACGAATTCAAAAAACGGAAGCATTGCGCAAATTCTCGCAACCTTCTGATTGGTTCTTTGTAATATGGTTATTTCTGATGGGAGTTACTGCTTTTATGGTAAGGCTCTTTATCGATATAAATATTCTCGAAAGTAACTTTTGGTTATTTATGGTACACTTAACTGTGCTGGTTCAATGGGCTATAATTATTGTACCATTCGGCAAATGGACTCATTTTCTGTACCGTTCGTTTGCAATGTATTTTGCAAAGGTTATTGAACTGAATAAAATAGTAACTACTAAGAAATAGTATAAAACTAGGAATAGCGCTAAAGGGTGTTTCGAAATACTGAAACACCCTTTCGTTTTAAACCATTTTATTGCTATTGTCCAATATAATGATTGCGAATATCTCGCTACTATGTAGCTCAAATACAAAAAAATTAACTGTAAAACTATAAATATTATGCCGCTATGCAGCCAGAAATTAGCAGCAGGGCTGCGTTATATTTGTAGCAAATACGAAAATGTACAAAACGTAAGCTCCAGAGGAGCGAAATATCACTTCTAACAGTTGGAGTAATAGTTTCAGAGGTTATAAATCATTTTCGGAATTAGGCATATAGGTGATAATTTGGTAATAGTTGCAAACCCAGAGGGTTTGAATGATTATAGTAATGAGCATATTTAAAAATTCGACTCCAGCTGGAGTCGAATAATTTTTATTCACAATGAATTTCTATAAACATTTAATGCCGCTGGCATCATTTAATATTAGCAAAACGCCTAATTCAAATCATTTCATAGGACATCATTGTTTACCTAGATAAAATTTTCTGTTAATTTATTCTAAAAACACACCAAAACAACACATAAATCAATAAAAATAAATTAGTTAACAAAATATTGATAAAAAACACTTTTGTAACCTTATTCCCGTTTATCAGTTAAAGTAAATGTATTGATACCCTCTTTCCCATAATTTCCCATCAGTTTTTACTTTGATAATACATTATGATGATGTTTAAGTGTGTTGATTATGGAGCAAGATGTATTTAATTTAAGCGATAGAAAGAAGTTACTCTACATTCTATCCTTTTTTTCGCTATTAGGGAATATTGTTGATATTGTTACTTATAGTAACTCTATTGTTAATCTTTCAATAAATATCGTTTTTATTAGTTTGGTTATTGCAGTATTAGTTCTTAACAAGTTATCATCGCTATCCGCCAAAAAGACTTTTACAATCATTATATACTCATTGTTGCTAAATGTAATAATGAGTTGGGCGCTTGAAGCTTTCTTTATTGAGTTCAATGAGTTTACTGCGTTACGAACCATTATAATTGCAAGCGTTTTACTTCCAATCTCGGGTTTCATTCTGGGGAAAAAACATTCTGTTTTCGTTGGTGCTGTTATTGTTGCATTTATTGTTGCAATTTCTTTTTTGACTGAAAACACTTACATCCAAAGGAATATCTTTTTCCTAACCATGCTTATAGCTGGTTATACCTATGGAATTTACAATATAATAAGCATTTTAAATAAGGGGTTCGATAATGAGGAAAAACTCCTAGGAGAACTTTCCCAGAGAAATAACGATATCTCGTTTATCAATAAGCTATCGCTTAAACTTGCCGACTTTTCTCCCGAGAACGATTTTATTCCTTCAACCCTAAAGGAAATTGCGCAACATACCGATGCTAAAGTGGCTGTTTTTTGCGAGTACAACGAAAATCAAAAGGCACTTGTAGTAAAAAGTATTGAGGCCGATGGGGTAATACTTAAGTCGGCAATCAAAATTGGTGGCGAAAAAATACTTAATACTATTTCTCCAATTTCCACGGAAGCATATAAAAGAATTACAAGCAACAAAATTGAATTATTGGATTCGTTTACCGAGGTTTCTTTCGGAGCAATACCAGAATCGACGAATCAAATGATCAAAAAGTTAACTGGAATTAACAATATATACGCATTAGCGCTTATTGTATCGGGCAAACTATACGGTACTACAATGCTGGCTTTCAAAAAAAACCAAAAGCTTCCAAGCGACGAATTACTGAAATCATACTCTCACTTAGTAGCACTCACATTAAGAAGAAGTATTGCCGAAAAAGCCCTGATTATTAACGAAAATCAACTACGTTGCATTACCGATAACATCAGCGATGTGGTTTTTACCACCGATATGGATTTAAACACAAAGTATGTAAGTCCATCCATATTCAAACTCACCGGCGAAAGTCCCGAGGCCTATATCAACAAAAAAATTGAACGTAAACACCCTATCGACTCCCTCCGGCTAATTAAATCAGCTCTAACAGAGGAACTTGAAAAGGAGAAGAATTCGAATATCGATAAAAAGAGAACCCGAATTATTGAGGTTGAACTTTACAAAAAGGATGGAAGCAAAATTTATGTTTCCACACACCTAACTTTTATCAGAGATAATCAAGGTAATGCAATAGGATTTCAAGGAATCACAAGAGACATTACCAAACGAAAATTGGCAGAAATTGCCTTGCTTGAAAGCAGAAAGAAGTTAAACACCGTTGTAGAAACCATCCCCGACCTACTATTCCATTTTAACCGAGAGGGTAAGTTTGTAAACTTCTATCAGACCAGCAAAACACACCAACTTTTTATTGAACCAAGCCAATTTGTGGGGAAATCGATATATGATGTGTTAGACAAACCCTTGGCCGATAAAATTCAGAAAGCAATTAACAAAACTCTACACAAAAACTCCTACGAATTTGAATATGAAGCATTTATCGGAGAGATGAAATATTTTCATGCCCGTTGCGCTCAGCTAAACGAGCACGAAATCATAATTATTTCGAGTGATATATCTAAACTTAAAAAATCCGAGAATCAACTTAAACAAAACTCCAAGGAACTTAAGCAACTCAATGCCGATAAGGATAGATTTATGCAGATATTAGCGCACGATTTAAGAAACCCGTTCAATGCTCTGCTTGGATTCTCCGATTTATTGCTGAGGAACTTCAAAAACTACGATGATGATTTAATCAAATACTACCTTGACATTATCAAACAAACATCAGAAAGAACATATTTAATGCTCGATGAACTGCTCCTTTGGTCGAAATCGCAGGCAGGAAAATTACCATTCGAGCCCACAAGCATAAACTTATCGAATCTAATAGCATCTATCTACTCCGAAACACAAACCAACGCACAGAGAAAAAATATAACAATCAAACTTAGCGTTCCTGAAAATTTCCAAATATTTGCCGATGGCAATATGCTTAAAACTGTTATTCGAAATCTGGTCTCAAATGCCATTAAATTCACCCGAAAAGATGGAGAAATTAAAATTATTTCTCACATAGATAATGGGAATGTAGTTATCGCTGTTGCTGATAATGGTATAGGTATAAACAAAACAGACCAAGAGAAACTTTGGAATATCAGCAATCCTCATACAACAGTAGGAACTGATAATGAAAAGGGAACAGGACTAGGACTACTGCTTTGTAAAGATTTTGTGGAAAAACACGGCGGAAAAATTTGGGTTGAAAGCGATGAAGGATTTGGAAGTAATTTCAAAATTCAGCTACCTTTATTGAATTAAACCAATAAAACTATGGAGCAAAACCGTAATAACTACCAGAATAAGGCTCACGAAACAATCGATGAGATATTTAAGGGTATCAACTCGTTGGAAGAAAAGGCGAAAACAGCCAGCAAAGATTTTTCCGATACAATGGAAGAAACTATACAGCAAATGAAGGTTGAAGGCGAAAAGCTAAAAGTAAAACTTGATGAATTGGCAAACACCAACAGTGAATCGTGGGAGGAGATAAAGAATGGATTTGAACAAGCCGCCAACTCGCTCCGCGATGCTTTTTCGAATGCGTTTAATAAATACAAGGATAAATAATAGTTGAAATGTAGCCCCGAGTTTAAACTCGGGGCTTTTTTCATTTAATGGTATTGATTTATCACCCAAAATATAAAGGTTCTGTTTCATATCATGTTCTTAATAATTGCGATGCAAACCTTAATGATCGTTTCAATCTAGTTTTTTACTTGCATCGCTTTTAATGCTTCGCATTAAAACCCCGAGTTAAAACTCGGGGCCATACATTTCACATTCTAAATTCTACATTCATCATTATAAATTACTCTTCCTCGCTCTTTCCTCCACCAAGCGCATACCAATTTATCTTTCTGGATAGGTACATCACAGTGGCCAGAATTATAAATAATCCAACGCTACCCATGAGCAAAGCATAATCTTGGAGTTGAAGAAGTATATAAAGGAATCCATAAAGCAACACCAAAATACCTGCAAGAATTACGGTTAGTCTATTATTCTTGAAAATACTGTGAGCATAGGTGGTTATCATAACCAAAATTCCAAAACTGGCAATTATGTAGGCCAAACCAAAACTCATCTGCTCCGAAAGCGATAGTAACAGTAGGTAGAATAGAACTAGGCCAAAACCTACAAGAACGTACTGAATTGGATGAACCCTCAACTTTCGCATCACCTCAACAAAGAAGAATACGGTAAAGGTTAATGCAATAAATAGAATTGCATACTTCATGGAGCGCTCTGTAATTTGGTAGGTTTCCACTGGTAGTAGTAATGCAACTCCAAAAGCCGATTCGTCCAAATCAAGGTCGCTATCAATCCATTTCTGAGGATAGTTCCTGTTCAACTCCAAAACCTTCCACGATGCATTAAAGCTACTTTCCGTTATAGTCCTATCGAATGGTAAAAAGGCCCCTTCAAAACTTGGATTGCCCCATGGCGATTCAATATGCACGTTGGTCTCACGTCCTACAGGAACAAAACTTACGCTACGCGAACCATTCAACGCAATATTGAAAGAAAAGCGGTACTCTCCTACCTCAGTATTTTGCTGTAATGGATTATTAACTGTAACACCCGATTTTACAATATGGCTAATTTTAACACCTGGTTCACATGCCATATCCTTATCGTTCCACTTAAAGTTAATGGCCTCCTTAATTCCTCGTAAATCGGAAATTCCAATTGTTAGAAATGCTCCATTCCAATCAATTTGAATACTCTCAGCGGTTTCAATTTTGGGTGATTTAAAAAAACCCTCAACCTTTAGGTTTGAACTGTAAACAGCCACATCAAAAATACCCCGGTTACGGATTTCGGGAGTTAAACTGCCATCAACCTTAAGCTCCTCGGGTAGAAAGTAAGCCAAATGCCCAATTTCTATGGTTTTCTTGGTATCTTTATCGTACTCAAAGGTTTTGTAAGGAACCACCAAAATGGGCCCAGTTAAGCGCTGCTCGTAACCCCACTTGGAGCTAATCTCGTTGGTGGCCTCCTTTTGTCGCGCCCTACGCTCCATAACCAACTCCTGAATCATAGCCATAGGAATTAGCAGAATCAAGGTTAAAAAGCCAATGGCTGCAACCTTTATCATCACTGCGTTTTTCTCAAAAAATGTTTGTGTTTTCTCTGTCATAGTGGTAAAATTATAAGATTAATATTAAAAGTACTTTGTATTTCAAAGTTTATAGATAAAAAAATTTAACGTCCAGTATTTATTAACTTTTCCAAGGCAGCAAGATGCTCCTCAAAAGCTTTTCGACCCTCAATAGTTGCCCTATAGGTGGTATTGGGCTTCTTATCGAGGAATTGTTTCTTCACCTCAACATACTTCTCTGCTTCAAGAGCCTTCATATGGCTAGCCAAGTTGCCATCGGTAACGCTAAGGGTCTCCTTCATTGTGTTGAAGTCAACCCAATCGTTCACCATCAGCACCGACATAATGCCAAGCCTAATGCGGTTCTCAAAATGCTTATTTAGATTTATCAGTAGCTCTTTCATACTTTATGTACATAGCTAATCCGTAAACAATGTGCAAAACCCCAAAACCAACAGCCCAGAATATAAGGCCGTACCCAACAAAAATCATAGCAATTAGCCCAAGAATTATCTCGCTGATGCCCAAGTAACGAATATCGGTTAAAGTGAATTTACTGGCATTAATCAAAGCCAATCCGTAAAAAAGTAAGGTTGAAGGAGCTATAAGATATACAAGGTGATGGTAAAGAAGTATTAGGCAGAATGCCCCGCCTGCAATCAACGGAATAAAAAGGTTGATTAGCATCCGTTTTACAGTGGCATCCCAAATAGGTAAGCCTTTCCTTCGGGCATTGCGGGTTGTAAAGAATGTAGCAAAGAATAGAGCTAAAACCAGCACTACAAAAGCTACAACAAAACTAAACACAATAAAATTGGTTAAAGCATTACCGGACATTAACTCCTCGGGTAAAAATACGCCTCCGTTCTGGTAACGACTAAAAAAGAACTCCTTATGGAAGATATAAACTGCCAATGCGCCCATAAGCGCAACTATACCGGCAAATACCCCCGATAATCCGCTTAACGATATAAACCGTGTAGAGCGTTCCATTATGGAGCGGATTTCCTGTAAGTTTTTTAAATGCTCATTCTG
>WBUV01000130.1 GCA_008933525.1 Bacteroidales bacterium
CGTTAAAGTGAGTTTGCTGTAGTTTGCTGTTAAAGCCCTCGAAAGAACTCATAGGTAATAGAAACGCAAACGAGCGCTCAGTTGTGTTTAACAAGCCTTTAATTTTGGTGGTTTGGGCTTGAATCATTTCAAGAGGTGCATCGGAGGTGAACTTCACGCTACCCTGATTTGTTTGGAAGACAGACTGCCCGAAACATATGGCTGGGGTAAATAAAAGTATCAGTGATAGAACTTTATTCATAAGTAGTTATTTTTTCAGGTTGAAGTTTCTGATAATGTTAAATCCAAAGCCGAATTCTCCATCCATCCAATCATTAACATTATTTGGAATACCTTGTTCGGTTCTACCCCTTGAGTTTGAAAAATGAAGTTGGAATACGTGGCCTCCTGTTTCAATATCGAAACCTATAGCCAATGAGTTTACTGTGTTTTCGGCTGTTTTTCCTGGAAGAACCCAAAAGTATTCACCATTCAGCGATATTCTCCTGGTTAGTTTTATACGACCTCCAAAACCTATATATGGAACATCATTTTGATCGTCGTTGTTTTCAACCAAATTTCTGTGAACAACGCCTGGTGTAATTTGAAGCGATATTCTGTTGCTAAATTTTCTTGAGATTATAGCCTGATGAACATAGAATAACCTCGATGTGAATAGGTTGTCGCGATTAGGATCGCTCCATGTTTGGTCGGTATAAGCCATGCTCGAATACCATGTTAATGTTATCGGCATTTTTTTTGCGCCTGACGATTGGCTCAGGATTTTGTACTTGATGTAACCGTCGATAAGTTTATTCTCATTACTACGGCCAATTCCAATGTCAAGTTTATTCATTAATCCATACTCCAACCCCAATCTTATTAATGAGTGGTCAAGACCCCAAAATTCATAGCCTCCCATTTTGATGTCGCCAAATCGATGCGATACTATGAAATTCACTTGGTTCTTACCACATATCTCCGATGTTTGCCCATTTATGAGCCTAGTCGATTTGAAAGTGCCTGCAACAATAATCGTATCCAGTTCTATTTTATTCTCCTCTTCGAGCATATCGAGGAGTGATTGGGCTTTAAGGCTCAAGGTTAGGCTTGACAATACTATTATCAGTAAATATTTTGAAAGTGAAGTCATATTTTAATCTTATTTATTGAGGTGTTCCATTGTCAATCCATACTGTAACCTTTAAAACTGGGCATGCTGGAAGTTTATCCATGAGGTAGGGCATTGGTGTTACTCCTGGTAAATGATTAATGGCTTTTCGTAACCGCTCAGTTTCAGCAGCCTCTACGGCATCGTTGTAGGTGTCGAGAATTATTCCTTTGTTGTTGATCGATTGATTATGGCAACTAATGCAGTTGGCTTCGAAAATTGGCCTTACAGTTGAATAAGATACATTAAGGGTATCGCACTTTCCGTAAAGTGCTTCTTCCGAATCGTATGTGCAACTTGTCAGAAGTGAAATAAACCAAATGATAATTAGTATTTTTTTCATTAATAGGAACTTAATGTTTAGGCTAATATAGGCTAAATAATATTTGTAATCAACATTTTGAGTGCTGTGGATATTAAAAAGCCAACCTTAATAGGTTGGCTTTATGTACAACTTAAAGCAGCTTAACGCCCATTTGTTTGCAGTTTTCAATAACGCTTGTAGGCCAAACCGATGATTGAACTTCGCCAATATGAGCCTTACGTAGCAAAAACATGCATAGGCGCGATTGTCCAATTCCTCCGCCAATGCTTAGGGGGAGTTTTCCCTCAAGTAAGGTTTTGTGGAAGTAGAGTTCCTTTCGATGTTCCAAGTTGTGTAACTCTAGTTGAAGTTCAAGCGCTGACTTATCGACTCTAATTCCCATTGACGATAGTTCTAGCGCATCGTCGAGTGTAGGATGCCAAACCAAAATATCGCCATTTAATCCACGGTAACCATCGGGGCGGGGGGTGGACCAGTCGTCGTAATCAGGTGCACGGCCATCGGAAGGTTTGCCGCTTGAAAGCGGATACCCAATTCCTTCAATGCAAACAGCACCATAGTGCTTACATATCTCGCGTTCCCTTTGCTTTGCACTTAAAAGCGGATACATTTTCTCCAGTTCTTCGGTATGGATGAAGTGAATTCTATCTGGAAGAATTGGATTGATTGGCGCAAAGGTTTGGCATACAGCTGCCTCGGTTTGTTGAATTGCCTGGTAGATTGATTTTACTGTTTGGCGGAAGTAATCAACGGTTCGCATCTCCTTCGATATTGTTTTCTCCCAATCCCACTGGTCAACATAAATAGAGTGTGTTGCGTCGGGCGTTTCGTCGGGACGTAGTGCATTCATATCTGTAAAGATTCCCTTGCCAGAGGCAATACTGTGTTTCCAAAGTGTTATCCTTTTCCATTTTGCCAGCGATTGCACTATCTCAATTTTTTGTGAATCTATTCCTTTGGCGGTGAACTTTACTGGTTGTTCAAAACCGTTGAGGTCGTCGTTAATTCCAAGTCCAGCTTGAACAATCATTGGTGCCGTGACTCTTTTTAGGTCGAGGTTTTGCGATAGTTTCCGGGTGAATATTTCCTTTATCAAGGCAATTCCCTCTTCTGTTTGGTGCACATCAAGTAGCGCTTGGTAATGTTTTGTTGCGGTTGTTTCCATGATTTTTGTTGATTTTATGATTAGTGTTTTAAAACAAAAAGCCCTTCGCGGAATCCGGGAAGGGCATAAGCGTAGCAAATCCAATCCCGGGGGTGGAGGTCGATTATTATTGTTATTATTTAAGTTGTAAGTCATATGTCGATTTTGTTAAACTAAAAAAGGCTTTCCCGATTTAGGAAAGCCTTGCTTTTATTGTATCAATTTTTTTATCAGCAATAACCTTCCAGTTCCAACAAGTAATTATTGTTAGAATTATAGTTAGAGTTATTGTTGATTTGTTTTCTCATCTCTGTTTAATAATGTTGCAATATATGGAATGCTTTTTACAAAGCAAAAAAAGAGGTGCTTTTTTGCACCTCCTTAAAACTATTTTTTCGTGACTTTGATTATTAGCACCGAGTTATCTGTGCTAGTAACTCTTAGTAAGTACATTCCTGGGGCAAATCCCGTTAAATCTGTATCGGTTTTTGAATCTAAAATGTTCACTATAGTTTTCAGCGTTCTACCTGTAAAGTCTAAAACCTGAATGCTTTTAATAACCTTAGCATTTTTAATATTTACAACCGATGATGTTGGGTTAGGGTAGACCTCAAGTTGGTTTTCAACAATGTCTATACCATTAATTACGGTAAAAGTTGCTTTGGCTGTTGTGTTTGAACTAATAGTGATTTGTGTCGATGCGGAGTTTACAGTATTACCATTGATTTCCCATTTCTCGAACTGCCAACCTTGGTCGGGTGTTGCGGTTAATGTAACTGAAGCGCCTTCATCGTGGGTTGTTTCACCATCAACAGGTGTAACAGTACCATTTCCAACATGCGAAACTGTAAGTGTATGGGTAATCCTAGTAAATGTTGCTACTGCAGTTGTGTTGGTGTTAATGGTAATTTGAGTTGATGCCGAGTTTACAGTATTACCATTGATTTCCCATTTCTCGAACTGCCAGCCTTGGTCTGGTGTTGCGGTTAATGTAACTGAAGCGCCTTCATCGTGGGTCGATTCACCATCGGTTGGTATAACGGTACCATTCCCAACATGCGAAACTGTAAGGGTATAGGTAATTTTAGTAAAGGTTGCTATAGCTGTTGTATTTGAGTTAATGGTAATTTGAGTTGATGCCGAGTTTACAGTACTACCATTGATAACCCATTTCTCAAACAGCCAACCTTGGTCTGGTGTTGCAGTTAGTGTAACAGTTGCACCAGCATCGTGGGTCGATTCACCATCGGTTGGTGTAACGGTACCATTTCCAACATGCGAAACTGTGAGCGTATGGGTAATCTTAGTAAATGTTGCTACTGCAGTTGTGTTGGAATTGATAGTAATTTGTGTTGATGCTGAGTTCACTGTATTACCATTGATTTCCCATTTCTCGAACTGCCAGCCTTGGTCTGGTGTTGCGTTTAATTCAACTGTAGCGCTTGCATTATAAGTATGTTCGCCTGCTGTTGGAGTAATAGTTCCATTGCCATTTTTGCTCATTGTTAGCGTGTACTGGGTAGGACTACCCATCTTTTTTCCATTAACAACAATGTCATCAATTCGACTAGTCCCTCCTGATGCAACGTTGCCAGATGATACTTGAAGGTTGCTTCTCATCACCCAACGTAATGAAACCGAAGGTTGATTTTCGACATCGGCAGGTAAAGCAAAATTTGCTAGTACCCCCGAAATGTAGTTATCGTTAGAAAGTGTAATATTGCTCGAAGGTACATCTATCCATGTTGTTCCGGTTGTTTTGTATTGAAGTTTAAACTCTTTAGGCCCGGTGTTTGAACTTTTTTGTTTAGACGAAACAGTAATTGAATTATATCCGAATGTGCTAAATTCTGTTTGCCAAGCTTTTGAGTTTGCTCCATTGTCCCATCCAGTGTTGGTTAATGCATTGGTGCCTGTGCCTCCTGTGCCAGTAGTGTAGGAGAATGTTCCAGTAGAGTTTGTGGTAATTGTTTTAGAGGTGTTGGCAGAAATTCCTTCATCGGCAGTTACGTTACTATCTTCAAAATTCCATCTTACAATTACTGCTGGTGCACTGGGATCAACAACATTAATGTAGTTGGTTTTTGTTTCAGTTACATCACCATTAACGGTTAAGGTAACTGTCTTATTTCCTACAGAGGAGTAAGTTACAGTATGAGGTCCTACTGTTGTTGCCGTTGCAGGAGTTGCACCATTTCCAAAATTCCAAGCCCAGGATGTAATTGTACCGTTTGATAAATCGGAGAATGTGGTGGATTCTCCAATGTTAATATCGGTAGGTTCTGCTTTAAAGTTTGCAACAGCATCGGCTGCCGATGTTTCTGTAATATTGATATCATCGATACACCAGAACCAACCCCAAGTCCCAGTATAGTTCCACTTGAACCTAACAGATGGTTTGTTGGCGACCTCGGTTAAAATCTTTTTGAAATTAGCAGGATTGGCTGTACTTGTTGTCCACTTATCGATCTGAATCCAGTTGGTACCATCTAGGCTGTATGAGAAAGTTGCAGTTTCGCCAGCTTCAACCTTGAAGTAGTGCTTGAATAATACTGCTACTGATGTAAGTCCTGTAGTATTGATTGCTGGGGTAATTATATCGGTATTTTGTGTATTATCCTCGCCATAACCATCGGAATCCAAAAAGATATATGTTCCGGATAATCCATCACTAATATTGCCAATTTGCCATACTTGTCCGTTACCTTGGTTGTCGATTATTGTCCAACATCCTGAAATATCGCCTGAATTAAAATCTTCTGTTAATGGTAGCGCTAAAATTCCTGAGCAGGTAGTTTTTGCTTGTGTAACAGTACCGGATGAGTAACTTGGAGTTGAGGTAAGTTTTGTCCAAGCCTTATAGTAGTAGGTAGTGTTACTATTTAAGCCTGTATGGTTAAATGAAGTTGCATCGCCCTGATAAATTACAGTTCCACCACCACTTATCGATTGGCCAACTGTATAGGAATTTCCATCTACCAATGAACCAAATGTTGAAGATGTAGAGTACGCTATAACCACGTCTCTGTTTTCCGACCTTGACCACGATAAATCAATTTGAGATTCATTGGCTGCAGCTGCAATAAAGTTGTTTGGGTTGCCGGTATTTCCGCCATTAAAATCAAATGTAATAACTCCAGTACCAGTGTTTTCTGAGATATTTGTAATGGGTTTATTTGTTGCTACTCCTAGCCACGATTTCATTGAAGGGGTTGTTGCATCGGTAAATGAGGTTTTATTTGAAGTTCCTGGGAAAGGACAGCCTCCGCTATTAATATTGCCATACGATGATGCTGTTGAACTTGGATTAGTTGTTGCCGAAGCACAAACAGGGTACATGTGCTGTGGAGCCTTAGAGTTAATATCGTTGCTGTTGTAATGCGAAGCAACATCTTTACTTACGTGATAAATTAACAATCCGTGGCCTGGGATATAGGCATCGAATCCGGTTTTTTGGCGATTTTCGATTAAGTAATATTCATTAGTTGTTGCCGTATTTACTCTATAGAATGCGTTTGCATCGGTTTTAGACGAAGGTATTGTAACTGATTCACCATCGTTAAGTGTAGTTGCCGTAGCCCAACCATATACCATTACTTTGGTGTAAGCATTGTGGTGAGCAGGGGTTATACCGTCGTTGTTCCACGAGCCCGAAGACATGAGATCCCATTCTCCGGTTCCTTCATATTGTCCTCCTGTTTCATAGTCGGTGTCGTAGTAATCTGGTGCGCCCAATACATGGCCAAATTCATGGCAAATAACACCAATTGATGTCATCGTTGTCCCCGATGTTCCAGTTAGTTCGGATGAGCATGAATAGGTGGTAATAGTTTTTCCATCGAGTGTTTTTGCGGGAATCTCCCATGCATGAGCCCAAATTGTGTTAGCAGGGGCTCCTGATTCCTCCCCGTATCCAGCATAAATTACGTATACGCCATCAACATAGCCATCGTTATCGTTGTCGAAATCAGCATAATTTACATCAGCATCGGCAGCGGTAACGGCTTCGGTTACCAGAGCATCTGGTTTTACATCGTATCCATCGGCATCGTTGGCGCCATAGTACGACATGTTTTGGCTTGCAGTATATGGTCCTGCAACCGTAACTGTAAGGTTAAATTGGTTGTAAGAGTTTTCTAAGTAGAAATCCTTTACGCTGCCTGTTGCTCCATTGGCGGTATAGTTTTCTTGGTTAAACAAGTTGTCGAAATCGGCTTGAGTTTTAGTAAAAGCCTTATCCTTGAATCCCATAAGGATACAAACAAGTTTTCGGTTACCTGTTGTTGGAAAAGATTTTTGAGATTCGGCTGCTTTTATGGCTCGAATGCTTTTAAGCATTTGAAGCTGCTCTTTTGAGTAGGTTAGTCCTTTTCTTGTTTTAGTAAGAACCTCTTTGTCTTCGCTTGTTCTTTTCTCTAAATCCTTTGCAATGACACCAGAAGGGATTAGGTATCCTCGCTCATCATTAATTGCATACTCAAAGTAACCCTTGGAGTTAGACAGAAGTGTGTATCCATCAGCGGTTACTGCCCATTTGCTTCGTTCATCACCTTTTAGAGTAATGGTAATTGTACTACCATCGGGTTGGGTAAACTTTATTTTTCTGGGATAAGCAGGGCTCGAAAAACCTGAATGCACCACACAAATTACCAAGAGAAGGATTAGAGAAAATCGTTTAATCATAGTCTTAATTTATTTAATAAAAGTGTCGCAAGGTAATAATCTTTTTATTGCCTTGTATTCTATTAAGTGACTATTTTATAGACGATTCGTATTAATTTTAATTGAAATATATGGTTAAAAAACAGGTTATTCTGGTGGTTTAGTTCTTTCGTACCAGAGCATGCTTGCTGTTTGCAGTCAACCTTTAGTATGGCTAATATAAACTATACAGACTGAAAAATTTGGTTTAGTTCATTGACGATTTGCTCAATACTATCGTTCGATAATCCTTTTTGAACTGCCAAATCGTTCAAAGTACCCCAGACAGGCTCTCCGCAAACAACGCAAACAATCCCTTTATCCCTTAGATATGAGACAGACTGAGGCAATTGTACAACTATATCCTCTATTTGAATGTCTTTTGTTATTGGTAGCATAAATTTGAAGTTAGAAGATGGAGGATGGAAGAAATTCAGGAAACTCCATCCTTTATTACTATTCTTCGTTAATGCGAACCTCGTGGGTTATGGTCATACCTTTACGGTAGGCTGCACTCACTCCACAGTATTTCTCCTCCGAAAGACTAACGGCTTTATTTATACTTTCAAGTGGCAGATTTTTCCCCCAGAATTCATAAATTACCTTCATGGCTATATAATGCTTCGGATGTTCCTCGGTTTGCTCGGCTTCCACCCAAACACGGAATTTACTCGGTTCAACTCGCATTTTCTTTAGGATAGATATTACATCCATTCCTGTACAGCCAGCCAATGCAAC
>WBUV01000131.1 GCA_008933525.1 Bacteroidales bacterium
GTGCCTGTCGAATATTGAAAAGTTCCTTTGGCTTCTTTAAGAGTTCCTTCGGTATTTTGAAAAAGCCCTTTGCTAATTCGTAAAAGCACTCTTGGTTTTCGACAAAGGGCTTTGGCTATTTGAACTTATTACCTCGGTTTTGTAAACTTAAGCTTGCTTACTTGCTTAAACTGTGGGCTTGTTGCTCCGAACACTGACTTAATATAGGTTTTTACGTCGAGAGCAACATCGCAAAGCCCTGTGTTTTCCTTGTAAAGAATTTCATTGCGGGAAATACGGGCGTTGCTTACTGGAATGGTCGATTCTACCACAGCGGCGTTCTTTGCCTTTAAATCATCCAAAATGGTGTTTAAATGCTCTATTTTTAGCTCCTTCTCGTTGGGGTTATACTCGGGAACTGACGAGAGCAGTTGAATTAGCTTAAAGAAGTTATCCAAACGGCTATCGTAGCTCATCTGCGAGGTGGATATTTCCACCACTTCCTTGCCTTTCTCGGCTAGGGCTTTCTTTTCGTCCTCCGTTTTCTTGGCGGTTGCCCTTACGCCCTGAATCTTGCGTGCTAGGGTTCTGGCGTTCTCGTCCACCTGCTCGGTGGTATCGGTGGCCTTAATGGAGTTCATTACTCGGGTGGTGAGCTTGCTTAATGGCTCAAAAGCCACCTCCCTTGCGGCAACTGCGCTTTTATAGGCGGGTTCTGCTGCGCTAACCGCATTGATTGCGGCCTTTGCTTGGGCTGAAAGGGTTTTAAGCGCATCGATTTTGATTGAAGCCTTTGAAGGGTTGTAGGCTTCGCGGTAACCAGTAGCGAAAGAAATTAACTCATCAAAGTTCGCTACATTCTTTTGATGTCCAGTTTCTGAAGTACTTGCCATAACTTTTTGTTTAGAGGTTTATACTAAAAGGCAATGTTTAGTTGAAATTAATAAAAAAACCAATAAACAAAAAGGGGCTATAGTATTAAATATTAACAGGTTGTTAGCTTTTGATGTGTTTAGCCTTTAGAACTGGATAGTTTGTTGTCTAAAAAATCTAAGAATTGCTCAATGGCCTTGCTATGGCTTGGCACATTTGGTGCTGTTTGTGGTTGAATTATTTTACCCAAAGTGTCAATAGTGTAGATAACTGTATCGGAGCTATTATTCGGATTTACCTTCCATACTTTAGCATAACCGTTGCAAAACCTTGAACTGCCGTCATACTCTTTTAGCGATATTATCCTATTACCCGCTTTATCGATAAAAAACCATTCGTTATTGTACAGCACTTTAGCCATACTTCCATAAAAAGGACGAGGATTGTTATAGATACACGGAATAACAAGTTCCCCAGTATTATTAATAAACCCCCACTTATCCGATGTCCAGTTCCCGCAACGTACAGCAGCCAAACCCTCGCTAAAGTTCCTGACATTGGCGTAAATGAGCGGTATAACAATTTCGTTGTTGGAATTTATAAACCCACATTTATAATTAGGGTAGATTCCTTTTTTTACCCTGATTAAACCCTCGGAAAGTTTGCCAATGTAATCGAAGTTAGTTACCATTTTTAATGCTGATTATAGGCTTATTGTTGAAGTGGTAATTTGTTTTGCAAATCTTCGAAGTCATCTACAAGAAAAGTGTGGGAGTAGATTAATGTACTTTCGGATGTTTGGCTGTCAGGGTCGTACCAAAAATTATTTATGTTCGGATACCTGATAATATTAATACTGTTTTTGTGCTGATTAAGCACATCGTCAATTGATGCGCCTTGCCAAAGCAATTCCAGTATTTCTTGGTTAGCATCATTACAAAAAAGGACAAACTTTTTACTGCCAAAAAGTTTACAGATTTCAAAAAGTTCTAAACGAATTTTACTGAAAGGGTGTTTTTGTAATTCTACGTGCGGAGTTTTTGCCAACTGGTTGAACCACTCAATAGTGCCAGGCCAATCTAACGGAATGCTTGTAGCCTTAGTGCAAACCATTATACTGTTTCTGCTAACCCAGAAATCATCCTCGGTGGATTTGTCGAAAAACTGAATAAGACCTTGTTCCTTGAAATTTCCTTCTAACGTTTCATAATCCCAACGAAAGGTTGACCAACCTTTGTAGGTATCGGAGCAACGGACTTCGCTTGCTTTATTATCGCTAAATATTTCTTCAAAAACAGGTTTGCCAGTTCGAACTTCAAAGGCATTAATTAGTTCATCTGCGGTATTAAACTGTAGGTTGTGGTCGATAAATATGGCGGTGCTCCAAGACATAATGTTACTTTTATAATTGTTTTACTCGTCTAAATCTTCTTCGTGAAAACGAACAACGGATGTGCTGCTGATTATGCGATAATCAAAACGTGGACTTAGCCATAATGAGCATAAAAAGGTAAGGTCGTATTCGAGAAAGACTTTAAATTCGAAAATCCAAATAGAATCCCAGTCTCTTGTTGAAATTTCGCAGGGCTTTACCGAGGCCACTTCAAATGGCATTTGCCTTTGGAATATTTCAAGAAATTGATTTGAAGTAGGAACATCCTCGCCTTTGATTATATTACCTCCAACAATGCGAAGTGTATTCTCAAGTCGGTTATATAGGATTCCTATTTGTTTATCAGTTAACATATAAAACTTGTTTAAATCTATATTTCAATCAAATTAATCTGTATTAATCTATTCGTTTTGATTAAAGTTACTATTAATTTTTGATAGAGAAGGATGTACAAATTGCAAAACTAAATTAATGATGATAAGTGATTTTGTTATAGTAAAATTTAATTATTATCTGGTGTTAATGAATACTTAATGTCTTGAATTTTTACGTCTGTTTTAATTGCATCTTTTATTTCATTGATGCCAAATATTGGAATAGCAAATTGATAATCCTTGCTTTTTTTGTCTCGGTTGTAAGCTACATCTCTAAACTTTATCATATTCCATATAATATTTGAACAAATAGAGGTCATCCTTAAATCTCTTTCAGAGTCAAAAGTTTTAGTTATGAAAGATGTTTCTTTTGTTTTTTTGTCATATGAATAGAATGTCATTGAATTTTTCAAACTCCAGCTATACTCTTCCTGCATTGTGTCTGCATCACAGATAATCAACTCTTTTAAAGCAGGTAAAATTCTTAACCCGTGCTTGTAACTATTGTATTCTTTTCTATCGGAAAATTCATTTGCCAGAATGTGTAAAGCGAATTTTATTGCTTTTATACTTTCTTCAAATTCTTTACTTATTTCTTCCATATAAAAGAGGCCATAATAGAAAAGAAACTCTCCTAAACTAGTTGTGATGTTATTAGAGTAAACTATTTTTTTATCAAGAAAATCCAAATAAGATTCATTTTGAGCAATTTCACGAATCTTTGAGTAAGGAAGTTCAGATGTTGTTATTTCTTCAATTATCCTATCGTTTGTTTTACCATTCGAATCAGGTAGCAAAGCAAAAAATATCTCGAAAACAGTTTCTATTGCTTGAAAATAAGTTTGTCGAATATCACTTCTTATTGCTGTTTCGTAATCCTTATCATTGTATTCTAAAATTGTTTTATCTAAACCCATTTTTGTATAATTCTCTAATAGGTATTTAAGAGAATTTTGTTTATAGTCAAAATAGTTTATCTGGAATTTACTAAAATATAAAGCTGGACTTAACATTGTTTTAGATTTTAAATTATTTGAAATGCATCGCCAGAGAATTTATTTGATAAAGGAGACGAAATTAGTATATGTTTAGTTAGTTAACGTCTCATAAACTGTTTCTGTAATTTTGAAATATTTATCTACCATTTGATTTAAACCTACGCTGCTAAGTTCAGACACATAGTTTTTATCGGGGTAAATACTCAGTTTAAAATAATTCCAGAAAAACCTTATTTCGGGCATTTTTGAGTTAAGAATCTCCTTCTTTTTGTACTTTATTGAATTATAGTTTAAGGATTTTTCAAATGTAAAATTTAGCGTACTGCCAATTTCCAAATCAATACCTTTGTAAGGAAAGTTTTTGACTTCTATTTTTGAGTTTAGGTTAACCTCATAATCAGGATATTTTTCTTTTAACAACTTGGAGAGTTTAGGCAAATGAAAATTCCAACGGTCGTCGTAATTTGGGTCTAATTCAAGTGTTGATTGAATCTCCTTTTCCTCTTTTATTTCAAAATCTTTCTCTAAAACAGAAGCATTTTGTATGGATTCTACTTCTTCCAAAGCGTGCTTAAATATTTCCTCATCGCTTTCTTTTTCAATGTAGATACCCATTTCTCTATTGTTTCTTTCAGAAAATTCATAAAGATTCATAGAGGTTATTATCATTGCGCTATCGTTAAAATAACATTTAGCGTGTAAATTCTCACAAAAGAAAATTCTTATGTTTTTAAATGAATATAAAATTTCTTTTTCTTTTTTTGGAAGCTCATTCTTGCCGTATATGAGAGTTATTTTAATAGACTTACGCTCAGCATCTGCAAGTCTTTGAGTAACTGTTTTACTGAATTTCAAGAATGGTGTTATGAGAGTGAGTTTTTCGGTTGAACCTAAAATTATTTGTTCAATATAATGTGAGTTGCCAACTGTGGTTAAAAATTTTGCCATATTATTCTTAAATAAGGTCTATCTAAATTTCAATTATATCAATGTAATCCATTTGTATATAGGTTTGATGTAAAGCCACAATTATTTTTTGGTAGTGCATAATGTCCTCAAAAGATAATGCACGCCCCTTGCGGTCTTTTAACCATTTTTGAGCAGGTTGATATCCTCCAATGTAGAAATCCCAAGCAACCTGTGGCACTTTATCGAAATACTGCTCGCTGTTAATCCAAACTTTTTCACCCTCGTAACAAATCTTTTCCACTACGTTAGTGCCTCCGTTGGGGAATGTGGTAATTAGTTCATTTAAGATAGGGCTTTCCATAAGGTGTAACTCTCGTAATTTTCCACCACGAGATACTAACTGCCAAAAACTCCAAGGGTCTTTGGGGTATGGGATTCGAGGGAAGTCTATTTTAAGAAACTCCTTGTACTTTGTGCGGTACTTTGGAGAGTGTAAAACAGCGTATATATAATCCAATAAGTCCATTGGGCCAAATTGGTGGGGATATCCCTCTAGGTAGTTTTCCAATTTGGCTTTTGCTTCGGGGTTATAGGTTATATCTTCGAAGGATTCTTCAATTTTCTTAACTATTTCTAAATTTAAGTTAGGCGTTCTCTCGTTTTCTTGGTTTATGGTTTGTTGGGATGTGTTTTCAGTATACAAGTAAAGAGGAAAAATGTTTGCATTGTCAAGCGTTGACAATATACATTTATCAACAATATTGGTTGTTACAAATGGAAGATTAAAACTATTGTTTCGAGACCTTTTTACCAAACTTATAGCAATGTTTGGCTTAAAGAAGTTTCTCATAAATTGAGACCTACTTCTGGCCAATATTGAAATGTCATAATTTATGTAACGTTTATCAAATGGGCGATAATCGATGCACCTTATTGTTTTTTCAGGATAGGTGTTTAAAATGTCTTTTTTTTCGAATCCAATATATTTATTATCGTTACCACTTGTAATACCCATACTTTGCTCTAAAATTAGAGTATTAATTTTAAAACCTTGCTCGTAATTTTCATAGTTATTATAATCTTTCTTTATAAAAAAGAAATCGGGTGCTATATTAGATACGTCATTAAAAGCAATATCTTTTAGTGAACTATTAAGTAAAAAATTGTATTTCAAATCTCGCTCACCATATAAATCGTAATTAAGAATACACCCTAACTCGCTAGGTTTCTTCTTGCCCGTTTTTATAAATAGATTAATTGAAACGCCTTGCTGTATATCGAAAACATTAACATCCTCGCTACCGTCGGGGGCGGTTTCCTTTTTTTTAGAGTTTCCGTGTAGGTCTATTGTATAAATCTTATCGTAAGTTTTTAGCAAATTCCAGCGCATTCCCCTAAATGTAGGATTATCTAAAAATCCGTGAGGGTTGATAAATGCCAAAATACCAGTTCCATTCTTTTCAATAAAATGCTGTCCGTAACGGATAAACTTTACATAGTCATCGTTAATCCACTTTGGGTTTCTCTCGTTCAACTTTTCTTTTCCGCCTGGCTCTTTCTTGTAATCCTCCATTAGGTTCATAATCCAATCGCCCTTGTTGGCGCTTTCGCCGCTGTAAGGTGGGTTTCCGATTATTACCATAACGGGAGTATCGCGCTTTATCCTGTTGGCCTCGGTAGCTTCGGCACTAAGCCAACTAGCCCAAAGGGTTCCTGTATCGGGGTGGCTTTCCTCCAAACTGTTGGTTAGGTAAACCCTAAAGCGTTGGTTGGTGGTTGGTTTGTACCCTGTTTCGGTAAGTAGTAAATCTAACTTTAGGTGCGCCATTGCGTAGCTGGCCATTAGTATTTCAAAGCCATTTAAGCGGGGTAAAAGGTGCGTTTCCACGTAGTTGCTCCAAATGCCCTGCTGCCCCTCAAACCTTTTGTGAATTTGCTTTATAACCTCGGCAAGGAATGTGCCTGTACCTGTGGCGGGGTCTAGAATTTGTACTCTATGCACATCCTGCTCAACGGGCTTGTTGTTGCCCTGCACGGTGGTTTTAATCTTTGTTTTTGAGGTATCGGCTAACCCTTGAGGTAGGTCAAATTCTGTTTTTAGAATATTGTCAACAGCACGAACAATAAAGTTTACCACAGGTGCAGGGGTGTACCATACGCCACGAGTTTTGCGAAGGCTTGAATCATATTCTCTTAAGAAATCCTCGTAGAAATGGATTATTGGGTCTTCCATTTTTGTACTCTTGCCGTAGTTCTTTAGCATCTCCTCCACGTTGCAGGCAAGGAATATGTTTACCAAATCGTCCACAATCCACTTAATACGGTCGTCAACATCTAAACCCGCTATGTAGCCAAACAGCTTCTTTAGAAATGGGTTTGATTTGGGGATAAGCTCGTAGGCTTCCTGTCGGCTAAAGGTTGGTAAGGTTGGGTCGTGGTATCGAGCCGCAAACATACCGTAAGCAATGGTTTGGGCGTAAACATCGGCAAAACCTTTTGGGGTAATATCGTGAATGAGTATTTGCTTAAAGGCGTTCATCTGGTCTTTAAGCGTGCTGTCCTCGTTGTGGGTTTCGTCGCTGGTAAGGGCTTTTTCAATGACATCGGAAAGTAGGCGAGCTTTGCCAGCCATCATCTCGGCAAGCTTCTTACTGCTCTTTATGGTTTGCCCTATGTGGGTGCAAAAATCCTTAATTAGCTTCTCGAATGTTTCGAAGTTTTCGGGGAGAGGTTTTATTCCCTTATCGGTTAACTCGCCAATGGCAATTTTTGTTACAAATTGTCCATCACGGTAAAGGTGGAAATCAATGTAATCGGTAAATATGAGGTTGTTCAACGATGCCTTGTAGCGGTCGAATTGCTCTTTATGTCCTGTTTTCTTTATGCCGTCTAGGTCGGTATCGCCAATGTCCTTTGCTTCAATAAAGCCAACGGGAATGTTTCGCTTGGTTAAGATATAATCGGGCGCACCGCACGATTGGCGTTTGGGTTCGTTGGTTGCTTTAATTACGGGAACTAAACTCTCAATAAGTTGTTGCAAATCGCCACGGAAAGTATGCTCTGTTGCATTTCCAAGTTTGTAACGGGAGTTGATGCTGGTGATGTATTTTGCTATCATAATTAAAACTTCTTACACAAATGTAAAAAATTTTATTGTGCGTGGGACAAATTGCAGTTCTTTTGCAAACAAAGGGTTTTGGGGTGGGCTTGTGCGTGTTTGCAAAAGTTCTGCAATGTGCGGTGGGTTTCTTAATCCTAAATGCGCCTGAAAGGCGCAAGGCGGGTGGGCAAAAAAATTAAAACCCTTTGCAAAAGGGTTTGTTTTCTTCTTCGTCTTCATCTTCCGTGAATTTAAATTACGAATGAATATGAAGTATCATCGAAATGTTTTCAACCTTGCTGCTAACGGTTGCGTGTTGGTTTAGTGCGGGAGTAAACCGCCCAAAGCGTCATCCGTAGGATAAAAGTAGTAAAAAAGATTTAACCAACCTAGTTCCAGTTAAAACCCGCATTAAAT
>WBUV01000132.1 GCA_008933525.1 Bacteroidales bacterium
GACATAAATAGAATAACTATTATACTAAACCAAAATGCTTTGGAGTCGCGCTGAACAATTATTTCGTTATCGTCGAAAATAATATTACCAGTTATGAAGTTTGCACCCCTTAATATTTTCCGAAGTTTTTCCATATAATAATTAATAAAAAAAGAAGGGCAATACATGCCCCTCTTCTATTCTGCAACAAGTCTCTATCTTTCGAAGTGACGAGTATTCATATTGTTCTTAGCGAATAATTCTTTCAGTTTATTTGCATCCTCAATAAAATTCTTACCATCACGAGTATCGTAATCGTTAGTAATAATTAGGTTACCCATTTTAATTACCTCATCAGGCATATCTAGGTACAAATAAATTTTGGCAAGATTGTAATAAGCAGAGTATCTCATCTTCTTATCATTCTTCTCATCAGCCTTATATTTCTCAATAATTCCATTTAAATACTCAATTGCAGGTTTCAAAGCCTCTGCAACAGGTTCAACAGAAGCATCAGAAGTCATGTTAGCAAAAGCATCATTAATAACCTTGTAGATTCTGTTGTACTCTTCAAAATCTGCATGTTTTTTAGCACCAAGAATCCAAAGTAATTCGGTAGCGGTATCAACTCTGTAACCGTAGTTTGTGGTTAAAGTTGCATTAATAAATTTGATATACTCGGTAAACCTCTCATCCATAATATTTCTGATAACCATTTCCTTGTTTAGGAAGTAGAAATCGCGAGCACCTGCATGAGTAGAGGTCTCAGAAGATTTGAAGATATACTTATCATCTCTTCCTGCAACTCTTGCGCTGGTAACAGAAGCGTTCTTCTTATTATCGAAAAGTTCGTACTTAACACTCATTGAGTACTCAATCTCGAACCAATAGATAGTTTTTCTGGATGTAACATTTCCATTCTTGTCTTTTGCCTCTTCCACTCTATTCTTTACTTCTGTTCTGTAAAGTTGAATATCTTCAGCACTAAACTTGATGGTAACATCTGGATTTTCAGTTGCTGGTTGAAAACCCTCAATTACAAATTTACCAGTTATTTCTTCTGGTGTAAACAATTTACCTACACCTGCTGTGAAAGTAGCCTGAGCATCAAAAGTCTTATACTCAAACCCAAGTGGTTTTAAAGGAAGATTCCTATAGGTAGCTTTAAAATAAAAACGATCTAAATCGACACGTTGAGCATTTGATACAACAACAGCCAATACGAACGATACTAATAAAATAATCCTTTTCATAAATTTTGTTTGTTTGGTTTACTCATAAATATATTACTTACAGTCTTGATACTCAGTCGCAACTTTCATAAATACATCGAATTGCTGCTGTGGTGAAGAAATTAAACCCAATTTTAGACCTTCAGCTTTATTGGCAATCTTTTCGCTTAATACTGGGCAATCAGCAACTAATTTGCTCACCTTTTTATGAAAAGGAGTGAACGAAAGATCAGTCAATGACTTAGCTTTCTCATCGTTAGGAAATTTGATACAGTAACCACGTTCAGTTTTATAGCCGCTATCAGTTTCTGGTCCTGTTTGATCAATAGTTTCGTAAAGCGAAATCTTTGAGCCTTCAGGCGTTAAGCAAGCGGCGAATTGCCAATCTTTTCCAATCGACAATGCAGTTGTAACAACTCTAACAAAACGAGTACCGCCAATAGTAAACTCTTTAATGTCGTCAATTTTAATTTTTTCCTTCTCAGCACCAGGAGCAGTGTAAACTAAATTTCTGATGGAAACAAATGAATATGACAATTCACCCGTTAATTCTTTTCCATCCATCATTATTATTTTACCTTCGCCAGTGTACTTTACTTCTGGTTCAAAAGTCTGCGCCGAAGCAAAAAAACTAATCGCAACAAAACACAAAACAATAAATCTTTTCATATTCATAATATTTTTTAGGTTAATAAAAAGAGCTGAACACTCGTTCAACTCTCATTAATATTTACTACAATTTTAATAAAAATTATTATTCAAAACGTAACCTTTTGAAAAATGATTTTAAAAATTACAAGAAACCTAACTCCAACATAGCCTCATCGCTCATTCTGCTTTTATCCCAAGGTGGGTCGAATGTTAGTTTTATAACTGCGCAAGTTACGCCATCAATCTTTGAGACTTTTTCCTCTACCTCTTCAATGAGTTGGTCGGCCATTGGACAGTTGGGCGCAGTTAGCGTTAGCGTGATTGTTACCTTTCGGCTCTCATCAACGTCAATGTCGTAAATTAACCCCAAATCGTAAATGTTAACGGGGATTTCGGGGTCGTGTATGTTTTTTAGTGTCTTAACAATGTCGGTTTGAATTGCTAATTCGTCGCGTAGTTCCATATTGATGTGTTTTTCAGAAAAACAATCGAATTTAATTTAAGTTTAGGCATTGTTGCCTTTGGCTTGAAAAGCCAATGCATACATCCTCATTTGTTTAACCATCGCAACCAATCCATTGCTTCGGGTAGGCGATAGGTTTTCCTTCAACCCAATTTTATCGATAAAGTACAGGTCGGCATCGAGTATTTCCTGTGGAGTTCTATTTGTGAGAACCTTGATGAGCAGCGAAACAATACCTTTGGTGATTATGGCATCGCTATCGGCGGTAAATTGGACTTTGCCATCAACCAAGTCGGCATCTAGCCAAACTTTACTCTGGCAACCCTTAATAAGGTACTGGTCGGTGCGTTTCTTTTCATCAATTGGTGGTAAATCTTTTCCCAACTCAATTAACTGCTGGTAGCGGTCCATCCAATCGTCGAATAAACTAAAATCATCTACAATGCTATCCTGAACTTCGTTAAGTGTCATATTCTTTTTTTCTACAAAGATAGTAATTTGCTAATTAGACTGTAGTTGAATCCTACTAACGAATAATTACCCAAACATCTCCTTAACCTTGGCAACACCCTCAACCAGTCTATCTACCTCCTCGTAAGTGTTGTAGAATGCTAACGATGCTCGAACTGTTCCGTCGATTTCAAAATGGTCGATAACAGGTTGAGTGCAATGGTTGCCCGTGCGAACCGCTATTCCCATCTTATCGAGTATCATTCCAGTATCGTAGGGGTGAATATCCTTTAAAATAAATGAGATTATGGAGGCCTTATCAGTTGTAGTACCAATAATTCTTAAGCCATCAATCTCAAGAAGTTTCTTTGTTGCATAGTTCAACAGTTCTGTTTCGTAAGCAGTAGCCTGCTCAATTCCAACAGATTTGTAGTAGTTAATTGCGGCAGCAAGTCCAGCAGCACCAATGTAGTTGGCTGTTCCAGCCTCGAACTTGAATGGCAACTCGTTGAACGTGGTTTTAGCGAACGATACAGTTGCAATCATATCGCCACCGCCCTGCCACGGAACCATTTGGTTTAGCCATTTCTCCTTACCGTAAAGCACACCAATTCCTGTTGGACCATAAATTTTATGACCAGAGAATGCATAGAAATCGGCATCGAGGTCTTGCACATCAATTATTCCGTGCTTTACGCCTTGTGCTCCATCAATAAGAACTGGAACATTATGCCTGTGTGCAATTTCGATTATCTGCTTTATTGGGTTAACAGTACCCAGTGTATTTGAAACGTGTGTTACTGAAAGTATTCTGGTTTTAGGAGTGATGAGCGACTCAAGCATATCAACTTTAAGTTCACCATTCTCATCGAAAGGGAGAACCTTAAGGTTTGCCCCTTTGCGCTCGCAGAGCAGTTGCCAAGGAACAATGTTTGAGTGATGCTCCATTTCGGTAACAATTACCTCATCGCCCGATTTTACGAATACCTCGCCAAACGAGAAGGCCACTAAGTTGATAGATGCTGTTGTTCCTGAAGTAAAAATTATTTCCGATGTTTTCTCGGCGTTAAGAAACTCCCTAATAACTTCGCGTGCTTTTTCGTACTCCTCGGTCGATTCTGCGCTTAACTTGTGAACCCCACGATGAATATTTGCATTGATTGAGTTGTAGAACTTCTCAATGGTGTCGAGAACAACTTTTGGTTTTTGTGTTGTGGCACCGTTATCGAAATACACCAAAGGCTTGCCATACACTTCGCGCGATAGAATTGGGAAATCCTTACGAATATCGGCTATTTTGGAACTAAAACTAGACATACTTAATATATTGTTAGCAGCAATGCATTGGACAATTATGGCAGCGCGATAATTCACCACGTAATCTCTTGTTAACCAAGTCGTCAACACGTTCACGCAACGATTCTATCGAAACTCGCTTAACAACCTCGTGAGCAAAGCCAAACATCAAGAGCAATTTTGCTTCGCGTTCGCCTATTCCGCGAGCACGCATATAGAACAATGCATCGTAATCAATTTGACCAATTGTGGCACCGTGCGAACATTTTACATCATCGGCATAAATCTCAAGCTGAGGCTTAGTGTTCATCTTAGCATCGGCTGTGAGCAGCAGGTTATTGTTCGACTGGTATGCTTGTGTTTTCTGAGCATCCCTACGAACTAATATTCTGCCGTTAAATGCTCCTGTTGCTTGGTCGTCGAGAATACCCTTGTACAGCTCATTGCTAGTGCAATTTGGCACCGCGTGGTCAATAAATGTGTAATTGTCGGTATGCTGTGTACGGTCCGTTAGGTATAATCCGTAAGCGTGTGCATCGGCACCTTCGCCAGCAAGTTGCATATTCAGATTGTTTCTGATAAATCCACCGTGCAAGGATAGCACGTTTGAAACCATCTTAGAGTCGCGCTCCTGCTTAACGTAAGTGTGTGTAAGTTGGTTGGATTCGTTATGCTCGTTCTGCATTTTCACAAACTCCAGCTGAGCATTAGTTCCAACAGCAATTTCTGTTACAACATTCGATATAAATCGCTTTGGCGATAGGGAGTGGTCGCAAACCAGTACGTTTGCTTGACTCGATTCCTCAAGTACTATCAAGTTGCGGTACTGAACCAGCAAATTCTCATCCGACATCAATAGGTTGATTATTTGTATTGGCTTTGTGCAAACAACCCCCTTGGGAACATAGATGAAAACTCCATCCTGAGCAAATGCGGTGTTCAAAGCAACTAAACCATCGGTATTGTTCTCGGCCTGAATATTGTAATGCTTTTCGAATAGGTGTGGGTACTTTGCAGTAGCATCAATAATACTTCCAACAACCACTCCATTTTCAAGAGTTTGAAGTCTATTGGGGTTTGGCAGGTAAAAGCCATTTAAAACCAATGCAAGATGTGTGTCGAGTTCAGGAATATCGCAGCGGAAGATATCTTCTACTTTAAAGGTGATATTCTTAGGGGCAAAGTATTTTTCGTACTCGTAACTAAATATCGATTCAATTTTGGAATACTTATACTTCTCGTTTTTTTGATTTGGCAAGCCCAGAATTCTAAAGTTCTGAATTGCCTCCTCGCGGTGATGATTCATTAATGCTGAACTTCCCTCCGAAATCAAATCCAGATTATCGAGGTAAAGGTTCACCATTTCATCCTTTATATTTTGTGTGGCAGTTTTGCTCATCTTTTTTGACTATTTGACTGATTAACTATTAGGATTTAGTGGCTGATTTAATTTACGAACAACCATCAACGAACAACTAATTCCCGTTCTTAATCCAATCGTATCCTTTTTCTTCAAGCTCAAGTGCTAGTTCCTTGCCCGAACTTTTAACAATACGTCCGTTGTAGAGGATGTGAACAAAATCAGGAACAATGTAGTCCAAAAGCCTTTGGTAGTGAGTAATAACTATTGTAGCATTGTTGGCAGTCTTCAATTTATTTACACCGTTAGCCACAACGCGCAATGCATCAATGTCCAAACCAGAGTCAGTCTCGTCGAGGATTGATAGTTTTGGCTCAAGCATAGCCATTTGGAAAATTTCGTTTTTCTTTTTCTCTCCACCAGAGAAACCCTCATTTACGGAACGATTTGTAAGTGCAGAATCTATCTCCACCAACTCTTTACGCTCACGTAAAAGCTTTAGAAAATCCGATGCGGAAAGAGGCTCTAGGTTACGGTACTTGCGATGCTCGTTCACTGCAGCCTTCATAAAGTTAACCATGCTAACACCTGGAATCTCTACAGGATACTGGAAACTTAGGAAAATCCCTTCACGAGAACGAACCTCAGCAGGCATTTCCAAAACATCCTTTCCGTTGAAAGTTACTGAACCGTGTGTAACTTCCACTATTTCTCTGCCGGTAAGTACCGAAGCCAACGTACTTTTTCCCGAACCGTTAGGCCCCATAATGGCGTGAACCTCACCGGGTTTTACTTCTAGGTTGATACCTTTTAGTATCTCTTTATCGTTTATTTTTGCGTGTAAATCCTTGATAACTAGCATAACATTTAGTTTATTTTGTTTTCTTAGCGCTTTAGCGACTTTGCGTTTAATTTTTTTGAACGCTATGACGCAAAGGCGCAAAGTTGATTAATCTTAATTTGCTTATTTATCTGTTTTATTGTTGTTATCCTACACTGCCTTCCAAACTAATTTGCAGTAGCTTTTGCGCCTCAACGGCAAATTCCATTGGCAGTTTATTCAATACTTCCTTGGCGTAGCCATTGATAATTAGCCCTACAGCATCCTCGGTGGATAATCCGCGCTGGTTACAGTAGAAAATTTGGTCCTCGCCAATTTTTGAGGTTGTAGCCTCATGTTCAACAATTGCGGTGGGATTATCAACCTCAAGGTAAGGGAATGTATGTGCTCCGCACTTATCGCCTAAAAGCAAAGAGTCGCATTGTGAGAAGTTGCGGGCATTATCGGCACCTTTAAGAACTTTAACCAAACCACGGTAGCTGTTATTGCTAACTCCTGCCGAAATACCTTTCGATACAATTCTACTACGGGTATTCTTACCAATATGGATCATCTTTGTTCCGGTATCGGCTTGCTGGTGGTTGTTTGTAACTGCCACCGAGTAGAACTCTCCGTAAGAGTTGTCGCCTAACAATATGCAGCTTGGATACTTCCAGGTAATGGCAGAACCAGTTTCAACCTGAGTCCAAGAAATTTTGCTGTTTTTCCCTTTGCAAATTCCGCGCTTAGTAACAAAGTTATAGATACCGCCCTTGCCATTTTTATCGCCTGGGTACCAGTTCTGAACAGTAGAGTACTTTACCTCAGCGTTTTCGTGAGCAACAATTTCAACAACAGCAGCGTGGAGTTGATTCTCGTCGCGCATTGGAGCGGTGCAACCCTCAAGGTACGAAACGTAGCTCTCATCATCGGCAACAATTAGCGTGCGCTCAAACTGTCCTGTGTTCGATGCGTTTATGCGAAAATATGTGCTTAGCTCCATTGGGCAACGCACTCCCTTTGGAATGTAGCAGAATGAACCATCGCTGAATACTGCTGAGTTAAGTGCAGCAAAGTAGTTGTCAGTAACAGGAACAACTGAGGCTAAGTATTTTTTCACCAAGTCGGGATGCTCCTTTATTGCCTCGCTCATTGAGCAGAAAATTATGCCCTGTTCAGCCAATGTTTCGCGGAAAGTAGTTTTAACCGATGTGCTATCCATAACTGCATCAACCGCAACCCCCGAAAGCATTTTTTGTTCCTCAAGCGGAATTCCAAGTTTATCGAAGGTTTCCTTAAGAATTGGGTCAACCTCATCCAAACTATTTAGTGATGCTTTTTGCTTTGGTGCTGCGTAGTAGATTATATCCTGATAGTCGATAGTAGGAATTTGCAGATGAGCCCACTCTGGCATCTCCATATTTAACCAATGACGGAAAGCCTTAAGTCGGAACTCCAGCATCCACTCGGGTTCTCCTTTTTTCTCGGAGATTATTCGTACAATATCCTCGTTAAGCCCTTTGGGAATTGTTTCTGTTTCGATTTCGGTAACAAAGCCGTACTTGTACTCCGACCCGGTTACCTCATCAAGTATTTTATCCTGTTCGTTTGCCATTTGTATTTGAAAACTTTTACATTCTTAGATTCATTTAACACTAAGTATAACAACCCTTACGGACTATTGTTTAAAAAATAACAATCAAATTAGAATTAATCTAAATTAATGGCAAAGATATTCAGTTTGAATGTAAATTG
>WBUV01000133.1 GCA_008933525.1 Bacteroidales bacterium
CGAAGTATTAGACGGCCTATTCGTTGACCACACTTTGGTTGTTACAGGACTTAACTCGTTACGAGCAGGAACTCCGCTTACAGTTAAGGTAGTTGAGAAAAGATAATGAGTTATTAAGTAATTGTAAAATTAACAAGATTACTTAATAATTCTAAAATTGGTTTAACGATAAAACTTCTTTAAAGTGAATATATCATCCGTAAGTATTAACAGACCTGTATTAGCATCGGTACTTTCCATTGTGGTTGTGCTTTTCGGGATTATTGGGTTTTCCTACCTGGGGGTTAGGGAATATCCTAGCGTTGACCCGCCAATTGTATCGGTATCAACATCTTATACTGGAGCAAACTCTGCTGTAATTGAGGCGCAAATAACCGAACCGTTAGAAGCATCAATCAACGGTATTGCGGGGATTAAGTCTATTACCTCATCCAGCTCCGATGGCAGAAGCAATATCACCATTGAATTTGAACTTGGAGTTGATATGGAAGATGCTGCCAACGATGTTCGCGACCGCGTTTCTAGGGCAGTTAGAAATATTCCGCCCGACTCCGACCCTCCAATTATTTCCAAGGCCGATGCCAACGCTGAAACAATTATTACGATTACTGCTCAGAGCGATAAGAGAGATTTATTGGAAATGAGCGATATTGCCAATAACGTAATCAAGGAGCGTATTCAAACAATATCCGGAGTAAGTCAAATTGGTATTTGGGGTGAGAAACGTTACGCAATGCGTCTTTACTTAGACCCAAAAAAACTGGCATCGTTTGGAGTTACGCCAACTGATATTCGTAACGCACTTAGTAGGGAAAACGTTGAATTGCCCACAGGTAGAATTGAAGGATACTACACAGAACTATCTATCAGAACTTTAGGAAGGCTTGAAACTCCAGACCAATTTAACAACCTTATCATCAAATATGCAGGTGGAATTCCTGTTAAGCTCCGCGATGTAGGAAAGGCCGATTATGCTCCCGAAAACGAGCGTAGCATAATGCGTGGTAATGGTTTAATTCCAATGGTTGGTATTGCTGTAACACCATTACCTGGCGCAAACTACATTAGCATTGCCGATGAAGTTTACAAAAGAGTTGAACAGTTAAAACGAGAATTACCCGAAGATATTAAACTCGATTATGCCTACGATGCAACCATTACAATCCGTAAAGCAATTACGGAGGTTGAGGAAACAGTACTCTTAGCATTTGGCTTGGTTGTTCTCGTAATATTTATATTCCTCCGCAACTGGAGAACTACCCTAATTCCCATTATTGCTATACCAATTTCATTAATTGGGACATTCTTTGTGATGTACCTTGCTGGATTTTCAATCAACGTCCTTTCACTGCTCGGGATTGTGCTTGCCACTGGGATTGTGGTTGATGATGCCATTGTGGTTATGGAAAACATCTATTCCAAAGTAGAGCAAGGAATGGATAACTACAAAGCAGGATATAGAGGAAGTAAGGAAATCTACTTTGCGATTATTTCAACCACAATTACACTTATTGCTGTTTTTATGCCAATTGTATTCCTCAGTGGAGTAACAGGGCGTTTATTCCGAGAATTTGGAGTTGTAGTAGCTGGAGCCGTTCTAATATCGGCATTTGTTTCGCTTACTCTAACCCCTATGATGAGTACAAAACTTCTCCGAAAAACTCACAAAGAGGGCAGAATAATGGGGGCTATTGGTCGTGGAATTCAAAGGTTGTCAGACTTCTACGGTCGTTCACTTTTAGGGTTTATGAATCGTCGATGGTTGGCCATTGGTATTATGGTTGCGTCAGGACTAATCATTATTTTAATAGGTAGATTAATCCCTTCGGAACTTGCTCCAATGGAGGACAAAAGCAGATTATCAATTCAAGCAACGGCTCCAGAAGGAACTGCATTCGAATCGATGGATGCCTATATGCTTAAACTTGCCGAATTTGCCGATACTATTTCGGAAAAAAGGGCTATGATTCAGTTAACCTCTCCAGGTTGGGGCGGTGGAAACAGCGGATTTGTTAGAATGCTACTGAAACAGCCCAACGAACGCGAAAAATCGCAAGGCCAAATAGCCGATGAAATATCTGCATTCCTACGTAAACAAACCTTTGCTAGAGCATTTGTAGTTCAAGACCAAACCATTAGTACTGGTCGTGGTGGTGGACTACCCGTTAACTTTGTGGTACAAGCACCAAACTTTGAGAAACTGAAGGAAGTTGTTCCAGAGTTTCTTGCTAAAGCACAAGCCGACCAACGATTCCAAGTTGTTGATGTTAACCTAAAATTCAATAAACCCGAATTGGTGGTTGAGATTGACCGCGATAAGGCTCGTGCATCCGGAATTGCTGTTAGGGATATTGCCGAAGCATTGCAGCTTTACTTTAGCGGTCAGCGTTACGGTTTCTTCATCAGGAATGGTAAGCAATACTACGTAATTGGACAAGCTGAGCGCAGTTACCGCGATGATCCATCCGATTTAAAAGGAATCTACCTACGTGCAAGCGATGGGGCTTTGGTTGATTTGGGTAGTTTGATAAAAACATCGGAGCAAAGTATTCCGCCACAGCGATACCGCTACAACCGTTATGTATCCGCTACTTTCAACGCATCACCAGCCCCCGGTTATACCTTAGGACAAGGCATTGAAGCGATGCGCGAAATTGCAAAAACCACACTCGACGATACTTTCGCCACAACTTTAACCGGAACTTCGCAACAATTCGTGGAGAGTTCAAACAGTTTGTTATTTGCATTCTTCCTTGCATTAGTTCTGGTATACCTTATTCTGGCTGCACAGTTCGAAAGTTTTCGCGACCCGCTAATCATTATGTTTACAGTTCCACTTGCGCTTGCAGGAGCATTGCTATCGCTATGGATATTCGGACAAACATTGAATATATTCAGCCAAATTGGTATAGTTGTACTTATTGGTATTGTTACCAAAAACGGCATTCTAATTGTTGAATTTGCAAACCAAAAGAAAGAAGAGGGAATGAGCAAACTCGAAGCCGTTGAATTTGCAGCAAAGCAACGTTTACGTCCAATTCTAATGACTAGCTTAGCGACAATTTTTGGAGCGTTGCCAATTGCGCTTGCACTTGGTGCTGCATCAACAAGTCGTATACCAATGGGTATAACAATTATTGGTGGATTGTTATTCTCGTTAGTGCTCACACTATACGTTATTCCTGCTCTTTACACATATATTTCGACAAAGAAAGCCAATGTGATAAGACACGATGAAGAGTAGTATTGAGTTAATAGTTATTGGTTATTAGGAAAAAGTAATAAAGACCTATGAATTTGACTAAAATAAAATTTTTGATAATGGCAATGATGCTTACAAACATCATTGCCATTGCTCAGGATACATTAACGCTTTCCGATGCGATTAAAATTGGTATGGAGAATAATTTTTCCATTCGAATTGCACGTAACGATGTATCAATTGCCGACAACAATAACACCCTTGGTAATGCAGGTTTTCTTCCAAAGGTTGATGCTTCGGCATCGAGCAATAATTCATTCTATAACATTAAGCAGGAGTATGCCGATGGAACAAACTACAAAAACTCTAGCTATCCCAGTTACGGCTTATCGGGTGGAGTTTTATTAAACTGGACACTGTTTGATGGTTTTGCGATGTTCGCAAACAAGCAAAAGTACTCAACCCTTGAGGAGTTAAGCAATATCAACTTTCAAATGACTGTTGAGGATGCTGCTGCATCAATAATCATTAACTACTATACGATTGCCATTGAAAATAATTTGCTTGAAAACTACCACGAGGCATTAACACTATCGCGCGATAGATTGAGAATTGCACGTGAAAAAGCCGTAATTGGGACTAGTTACCAAATTGCAGTAATGCAGGCCGAGGTCGATTACAGAGCCGACTCTTCGCAAATGCTACAGCAGGTTAATAAAATTCAGAACTTGAAAATCAACCTGAATAAACTAATTGGACGAGAGCCAGACATTAACTTCAATGTAAAAAAACTGGCTCCCGAAGTTGTATCCATTGAACTCAACACAATAATTAAGAATTTAGTTAATCAGAATAAAGAAATCCAAGCGGCTAAGTTGAACTTACGACTCAAAGAAATAGCCATTCGTGAGGCACAAGCATCACGCTATCCACGAATTGGAATTTCGCCTGCTTACAACTTCTCCCGCTCATCAACTCCAGAGGGTAGCACAGAGCTAAACCGTTCTTTTGGCCCAGCAATTGGTATTAGTGCAGGAATAACTTTATTTAATGGTTTTAACGCAACCAGAAATATCAAAAATGCAAGAATATATAGGGATAATCAGGACTTAATAAATCAGTCCAAAGTCCAGAATTTAAAAGGTGAGGCCATTAAGTACTACAATAACCTTGTACTGGCCAAAAATCTTGTTGAACTTGAACAAAAATCAGCAGAGTTGGCCAAAACAAACTCTAACGTTGCGATGGAAAAATACAGGATTGGAATTATTAGCGATATTGAACTCCGCGATGCGCAAATCAAGTACCTCGATGCCGAGTACCGATACCTTAACGCGCTAATGCAGGCCAAAACTGCCGAGGTGGAACTTCAGGTTTTAATGGGAGCAGTCAATATTCCATAAAATAAAACTCCGTCAGGATTTTAAACCCTGACGGAGTTTTCAGTATTCGACTTACTTCTTAAGCACTTTCTTCAAAACAGTATCCTTATCCAATTTCTTGGTGCAGAAGAACCAATCGTGGCACTTCACAGTTTCGTCCTTGGTTTCCATACGTTCCTTGGCAACACCACACGAACCAGCAGTTGGCACAATTACATCGTCGCCTGGGCGCCAATCGGCAGGAGTTGCAACCTTAAACTCGTCGGCAGTTTGTAGCGCAATAATCACACGGTAAAGCTCATCGAAATTACGTCCCAAACTTAACGGATAGTAAATAATTGTGCGAATAATACCATTTGGGTCAATTACAAACACGGCTCTTACTGCCTTGGTGTTGCTCTCGCCAGGCATCATCATACCGTACTTTTTGTCAACATCCATGGTAATATCTTCAATCAAAGGAAAAGTAACCTCTACATTCTTCATGCCTTTGTACTCAATCTTCTCCTTAATTGTGCGTAACCATGCAATATGGCTGTAAAGACCGTCAACAGAAAGACCTACCAGCTTACAGTTAGCCTCGTTGAACTGCTTCTCCATCGATGCAAAGGTCATAAACTCCGATGTACATACAGGAGTAAAATCGGCAGGGTGGCTGAACAGTATTACCCAACTTCCCTTATAATCGGCAGGGAAGTTAATTTCGCCTTGAGTAGTTACAGCCTTAAACTCAGGAGCCTTGTCGCCAATACGTGGCATTGCATAAACTTGATTCTCTTCCATTTTTTTGATTTTTATTTAGTTAGACAATTTGAAACAATTTTTGGGAGTGATGAATGAATGGAGTTTTGGAGTGCAATTATCTCTTTTACTCCACTAATCCATTACTCCAGCACTCCTAAATCTCTCTACATCCTCAACTTCCTCAACTCCTCCTTCATTCTATTGATATCAGTAATCCAATCTTCAATATCGTTCTCGTGCTCAAGCTCTTCGTTTAGGATTTGAACAGCCATTTGGTGAGTAGAGTGATCTTTCCCTGCTGTGTAATCAGCAATTTCTTGGTAGCGCTGAATTGCACAACGTTCACCCTTTAAATTCTGCTCAAGAATTACCTCGATATACGGATCGGATGGCTCATCGTAACTGCAGCGGGCATGCTTAGGCCATTCGTTAGGGTTTATAAGAGGGGTACCACCGAGTTGAATTATCCGATTTACTACCAAAACCGCGTGGTTCAATTCCTGAGTGGCGTGCAACAAAAGTTCGGGCTCAACTTCGCTACGCATTGGGCCTTCCATTAAACGTGCTCCAATCCAGTACTGGTAGTAGGCAAGCCACTCCTCAGCAAGGGCGGCATTAAGCATACCGATAAGTTTTTCTACATCAACCGATGCAATTTTTTTTGCTTCTTTTCCCATAATTAGTTCTTTTTTGGTGGTTTATGTTCTTTATAGCTTCCAACTATTTGAAGATTTATCTCCTTTATGTTAAAATTAGGAATCTGTTTATTCTCAAAATACTCCTGAAGCATTCTGTCAAGTTCCTCATCATAATAATTCTCAATATAATCGCACTGCTCACAGTATAAATGATGATGCTTATGCATCTCAATATCGTACCGCATAAAATCCTTATCGGTCTTTACCTTTTTGATTATTCTCTTTTCGCAAAAAGTATCGAGTATGTTGTAAACTGTTCCTAGTGCAAGATTTGGATGATTTTTACGTACATACTCTTTAACGGCATCGGCTGTTGGATGGTCCTTAATGGCCATTAACGCCTCCAAAACAGCCACTCGCTGTGGCGTTACCTTTAGGTTGTTTTGGGTAAGAATATTTACCAGTTCTAAATAACTCATACTACTTAGGAATAATTCTTATTTAGGAAAAACACTAATTTACAAAAAAGGTTCAACCTTGTCAAGAAAATTTATTGAAAAATCAAAAAATTAGAAATATAAATATCTGAAATATCGATATTTAAAATAAATGGAGGGATGTTATCCTTTGGAGCAAATCTTTCTCAAAAAATCCTCATTCAAAATCTGAAGTTCCTTTTTATTGAGGTTGATAATTCCTTCTTTGGAAAACTCACTTAACTGCCGACTTACACTCTCGCGCGAAGAACTGATAAAATCGGCTAACTCTGATATTGTCAGCGGAAGCTCATAGGTAGTGGATTTAAAAACTTCGTGCGACATACAAAGTAGAATCTCTGCTAGCCTACCAGGCAGTTGTTTCTGTGACATATTGGTGTATCGCTGATAGTCCGAGAGTTCATTTCGGCATAGGTCAAGAATAATCTCGTATGCAAAGCTACCATTCTTAAAAATGAAATCCCTAAAGGTATCGAGTGAGATGAAGCAAATATGAACATCGGTTAGCGCCGTGGCCGAGTAATGGTTTAATTTATCGCCAAATGTTGTTGGTAAACCCAAATAAGCTGGTGCTTTTGTTAAGCGTAGGATTTTATCGCCTACAGGCCCTTTCATATGAACCTTTACTAGACCCGATTTTAGGTAAGCAATATTGGTGGCTAAAGTGCCTTCGCGGAATATCACCTCGCCCTTTTTGAAGTTGATTTGAGCACAATTCGACTCCAATGCTTTCAATTCATCATTGGACAACAACTCCGCTGCGGGCGACTTAAAACTACATAACCGACATTCGGGATTAGCCATAGTTTAAATGATAACAAAGACAAATATATAAATATTGTGATAAATGTCACATCAACACACGTATTATGTCACGTATGTTTTCGATTACTCAATTAGGTTCTCGTCTATTTTTGCTATTGTTAGTTTTATAACAAACCCAAACTTACAATACAATATCAACAATGGACATGGAATTTGAAAAACAACTCGAGGAACTTAAAAAGAAAGTTGGCAAACTCGAAAAAGGTCGTCAGGATAAAATGACCCTTGTGGTTTTCTCCGGCGAGCTCGACAAACTAATGGCTGCCATGATTATTGCCACAGGCGCTACAGCAATGGATATGGAGGTTAAACTATTCTTCACATTCTGGGCTACAGCAGCGCTAAGAGACCCAAAGAAAAGTGTAAAGGGCAAAAACTTAATGTCGAAAATGTTCGGCTTTATGCTCCCAAAAGGTGCTAAAAAGGTAAAACTGTCCAATATGAATATGGGCGGAATGGGTAAAGCAATGCTCGAAGGACTGATGAAGAAAAAAGGCGTAAAATCGTTACCAGAGCTATTCCAAGTAGCAGGAGAACTGGGTGTTGAAATTAATGTTTGCGAAATGTCGATGGATTTAATGGGCTTCAAGAAAGAGGAGTTAATCGACTATCCAAAATTGAATATTTGTGGCGTTGGAACATTCCTATCCGATGCTGAGGAGAGTAAAATTCAGCTATTTATCTAAACAGAAACTATGGAGT
>WBUV01000134.1 GCA_008933525.1 Bacteroidales bacterium
ACCATTGATATTACGTGCTGCACGGCCTGATGTTTGCGTTAGTGAACGTGCAGAGCGCAGGAATCCTTCCTTATCGGCATCCAATATTGCAACCAGGGATACTTCTGGTAAGTCTAATCCCTCACGCAGTAGATTTACACCCACCAAAACATCGAATAACCCTTTGCGTAAATCCTCCATAATTTGCACCCGCTCCAAGGTGTCAACATCGGAGTGAATATATCGACAACGAATGTTTATTTTAGCCAAATACTTCACCAATTCCTCGGCCATTCGCTTGGTAAGGGTAGTAACCAAAACACGCTCATCCAACTCTACGCATCGGTTAATCTCACCAATTAAATCATCAACCTGATTCAAACTAGGACGAACATAAATAATTGGATCGAGTAGTCCTGTCGGACGCACAACCTGGTCAACAACAACACCTTGGCATTTCTGCAACTCATAATCGGCAGGAGTTGCGCTAACATATATTGTTTGACCAATCAACCCTTCAAACTCATCAAATTTCAAAGGTCTATTGTCTATTGCTGCAGGCAATCGGAAACCGAACTCAACCAGCGTTTGCTTACGGGAATTATCGCCACCGTACATAGCACGTATTTGCGGAATAGTAACGTGGCTCTCGTCAATAACCATTATAAAATCCTTTGGAAAATAATCGAGCAAACAGAACGGACGCATACCTGGCGGGCGACCATCGAAATAACGTGAGTAGTTCTCAATGCCAGGGCAATAGCCCAACTCACGTATCATCTCCAAATCGTACTCAACTCGTTGATGAAGCCTTTTGGCCTCAGCATGCCTATCAATACTTTTGAAGTACTCAACCTGCTTCATCATATCATCCTGAATCTGATAAATGGCCTGAGTCATCCGCTCCTTGCCCGCAATAAAAATATTTGCAGGGTATATCACTGTTTCGGTAAAAGTATCGATAAGTCTACCGCTAATTGGATCGAAAACCTCCAACGCCTCAATATCATCTCCCCAAAAAATTACCCGCACACCCCTATCGCCATACGCAAGGTAAACATCAACGCTATCGCCCTTTACACGGAAAGTTCCGCGCTTAAACTCAACCTCATTGCGCGAATACAAACTATCCACCAATTGACGTAGAAATTGATTTCGACCTATACGTTGCCCAACACTTAAGTGAATTGTACTGTTATAGAAATCCTGAGGATTTCCAATACCATAAAGGCAGGAAACCGATGAAACCACAATAACATCCTTACGACCAGAAAGTAGCGATGATGTTGCACTGAGCCTTAACTTCTCAATCTCATCGTTAATGGATAAATCCTTCTCAATATAAGTGTCGGTAACGGGCAAGTAGGCCTCGGGTTGATAGTAATCGTAATATGAAACGAAGTACTCAACAGCATTATCGGGAAAAAAACTCTTAAACTCACCGTAAAGTTGCGCAGCCAACGTTTTGTTGTGGCTAAGAACAAGTACTGGTCTATTGGCCTTAGCAACCACATTGGCAATTGTAAAGGTTTTACCAGAACCAGTAACACCAAGCAAGGTTTGATATTTATCGCCACGCTCCAACCCCTCGGTAAGTTGCCTAATGGCCTCGGGTTGGTCGCCCGAGGGCTTAAACTCAGATGTAAGTTTGTACTCCATCGAATATTTTTTGGTAAAAATAGGTGATTTTTATAGAGTAGTAAACTTAAATTATGTTTCTATTCACCAAATCGGTAACCAATGCCAGACTCAGTAATAAGCAATTCGGGTTTTGAAGGGTTTTTCTCTATTTTCTTTCTAAGTTGAGCAACAAACACCCTTAGATACTGAGTTTGTTCAACATAACCAAAACCCCAAACTTGCCTTAAAATAAATTTATGGGTTAAAACACGCCCGCTATTCTTCACAAATAGGCTAAGTAAGGCAAACTCTGTTGAAGTTAATTTCAATATTTCGTCACCCTTTCGTGCTACATGGTTTAGCATATCCACAGAAAGATTTCCAAATTCACAAATAGGTTCATTCTGGTTTATCTCGCTATAACGTTTTGCCACCCGAATACGAGCTAGCAATTCACCACTTCTGAAAGGTTTCGTGATATAGTCATTTGCACCGTTATCAAGTGCTGTAATTATATCTTCCTCCGAATTTCGAACAGACAAAATAATAATGGGTCGAGTATACCATTCCCTTAGCCTTTTTAGAATCTCCTGACCATCGATATCTGGCAAACCTAAATCCAGAATAATTAATGAAGGATTATGAGTGGCGGCATCAACTAATCCATCCTTTCCACACATAGAATGAATCACATTAAAACCATTTGCCGACAATGTAATCTCCAGTAATCTCCGAATCTGGATTTCGTCATCAACTATCAGGATGGTATCTATCTCATTCATTTTCGTCTAATTAATTTCTGTAATTTCGGACTCTGGTGTAGGAATTTGTATTATAAATTTTGCACCACCATTTTTCCTATTTTCAGCAAATACCTTCCCTTTATGTGCATCCACAAAACCTTTCACTATTGACAAACCTAATCCTAAACCTCCAGTTTTGCTTCCTGTAACCCTATAAAATTTATCAAACAAATTATTTAAAGCACTATCAGGAAATCCTGAACCTCTATCAAGCACCTCAATGGTCAGTAAACTATCATTATGCATAGCATTAAGCCTTATTGTAGAGTTCAAAGGAGCATGCTGACAAGCATTCAACAATAAATTATAAAGTATCTGTTCCATCAAACCGAAATCAACCCTCACAAAAGGTATATTCTTTTGAATTCCAATATTCAACTTGAACAACCTTAACTCCTCCTTCAAGTCGCTTACTACTTTATTTATCAGATCGTTTATATCATACCAGTCCAATCGAACACTTAGCCTTCCACTTTCCAACCGCGATATATTTAATAGGTTTTCAATTAACCTATTCAAACGTAAAGAAGCAATAGAAATCTCATTATTTAACTCATTATGGATTTTGCTATTCGAAGGGTGAGACATTAGAGTGTCCGATGCTCCCATAATTGTGGCAACAGGAATTCTCAACTCATGCGAGATAGAATTGAAGAGCGTTTTATAAAGTTTATCGGACTCTTCGAGTATCTCCCCTTTCTTGGCAAGTTCTCCTAAAAATTCCCTTTCAAGTGCATTTGAAATTAATGTAACAAAAGTATTCCAAAGCACTTGCTTATCATCAGAAAACGGTTCCTCCATCTTAACATATAAAACACCAAGTTTTATTCTAGTTCCAACTAATGGGTAGTAAGTATAATAACATGTAGAAAAACTATCAGAATATGCTCCTGCTACTTTTGAATTCTCGTAAGCCCAAACTGCAACCTTAAACTCTTTTGAACCTAATTTCTTTTCTGAAACGAGTCTATTTTTATTCTCCAAGACATTGCTTCCATCCTGCAAAATCAAAAAGGATTTGACATCAAAATACTTCTCCAGATTATACTCAGTAACTTTCTGAACCTCATCAATGCCAACTGACTTCGAAAGTTCCTTTGTCAACTGAAATAATGAATTTGTCCTAGTTTCCTTTTCACGGGTTAACCTTTCTTGCCGTCTGAGCCTTGAAGTGAAAACGCCATTCAACAGGGCTATAAAAAAGAACATGAAAAACAATAGTATATCTTCAGTTTTATCAATATGAAAAGTATAATGCGGAGGAATAAAGAAAAAATTCCAAATAAGAGATGATAATGTTGATGCTAATAGTATTGGACCTATTCCAAGGAATGTAGCCATCACCGAAACAACAAAAAGCATTACAAATGAAACCACATGATAGCCTTGAGCATTAGATATTGGAATACAAACAAGCGTAGTTATGCCCACAAGAATTACAACTATCGCATATTGAATAAGTTTTGTATTACTCTCAATTAATTTCAATTGCCTCTTGCTTCTCTTTGCAATCATTTTCTTTTAAAGTTTCTGTAAAGTTATACCTAAAAGAAATAACAAAGCAACTATTTAACGCTTGCAGGATTAGTTCCCCAAATTATTGCTCTAATCAAAGCAAATACTGCAATAATCTCCAATCGTCCGGCCCACATTTGAAAAATATATATTATTTCTACTGCTGGGGACATTTCCGGACAGGTTATTCCAGATGAAAGCCCCACTGTTCCTTGAGCCGATGAGGCCTCAAACAAAACATCCACAAACCGATATTGTCCATTTGTAATTATCATTGTTGCAATTGAAGAACCTAAAATTAATAGGAAAAATAAAATAGCCATTGCTGCGGACTTGGTAAATTCTTCATTCATTTCATCGGGTAGAATTGTTCGCCCATTAAAGTGTATGGTTTTCACAGTATGCCTAGTTAAAAAAACCTTACTTACTTGCCATTTCAATCCCTTCTTTAAAATCAAGAACCGAATCATTTTTATTCCACCAACCGTAGCACCAGAAGCACCTCCAATAAACATTGCAACAGAACAGATGTAGACTATCGACAACCAATCCCATTGTAAAATATTCGACGTTTGCCAACCTGTTGTCGAAAGGGCACTTACAAACTGAAATATACCCTCTCGAACAGGATTAGGCACACTTGACGCCCTTATCAGCAAATAAACCTGAAAAGCACTACCAACTACAAATAGAGTTATCAGCGACCGAGTTTGAATATCTTTCCAAATCTGATCAATTTTACCCTTAAACAATACTTTGTAATAAAAAGGCAATGAAAATGTTCCAAGTATCATTGGAAGTAAGTATAACATTTCCATTGAAGGAGAGTTATAGGTAGCCATATGGTCGTCCAAAGTGCTAAATCCCCCAGTACATATTCCTGCCATTGCATGATTAATAGAATCAAATAAATTTTCAGCAAATGGATAATTTGGTAAAATTATTCTAGTCCCAATAACTAAATATAAAAAAGAAAAAACAGTTACTGCAACATACGATTTCCAAATAAAACGGGATGTTTCAATTACGCGAGGCGCAAGTTTTTCGCCAGTCGATTCAGATCCATAAAGAAGAATTGCTCCTCGTCCCGATGTTCCTTTAAAAATGGCTAATGACAATACAATAAACCCTGCGCCACCAGCCCAACTTGCTAAAGATCTATAAAACAAAACCGTTTTACCAACCGAAGGCTCATGAACGGCCATTGATAAACCAGTGGTGGTAAAAGCACTCATACTTTCAAACACACAATGCAAAGGATTTTTAAAATAAATTAGACTGGGTATTGTGTAGTTTGCGCCCTTAGGAATCAAACTATTTTGGATTTCAAGAGGTGTAATTTGGGCTGTAATCCAGAAAGGAAGTCCACCAAGTATAACAAACCCTAACCATCCAGCTGCAACAACAATTAAGGCATTTGTGTACTGTACATCTTCAGCATGTCTGAAGATTTTTACGAAGAAAAAACCTAAACCAAAAATCAATAAAGCCGAAACAAAAAAACTTATAAGTGAATACCATTCACCATATAGTAAAGCAATTAAACAAGATACAACTACTACTACACTTAACAGTATTAGTAAGTTTCCTGTTTGTTTCAGAATTGTTGGTAAAACACTCGCCCTTCTCATTATGCGTAGGTATATCTCTACGCAAAGTTCCGCTGAAAAGTATAAGAGAAGTATTAAGAAATTTAGTTCCTTATAAAGATTTTATAAATTATGAAGATTAAACCTCAATAAATAATTGACAACGGAATCAATTTTCCGAGAAGGTTTTCTTGATAGATTTTGTATTGGCGAAGGCACCAATATAATTATCTATAATCTGGAGTAGTTCTTCAGCAACTATTGGTTTTGAAATATAATCGTTACAGCCTGCACGTATACAATTTTCCCGATCACCAGCAATAACACATGCTGTTTGAGCAATGATTGGAATGTTTGTGTCAACTTTTCTAATTAGGCGGGTTACTTCAATTCCGTTCAATCCATCCATCTTAATATCCATCAAGATCAGATCAATGCCTTTGGTATTAAGGTAGGTGTCAAATGCTTTTTGTCCAGAATTGGCCACAATCATCTTTGCTCCTGTTTTGGCAATTATTACTTCCAGTAACAGAAGACTTGCATGATCATCATCGACAATCAGTATTAATTTATCTTTCCAGCTATAGTTTTGAAATATTGACATTACAGCCTAAATGCTTATTAACCGGCACACAAGTTATAATAAAACTTATTAATGTGCGAATCTGTAATCAACCTTTTTTCAATAGTTAGAAACTAACTTACGAAATTAAAGTTTTCACACATGAAATGGTATTTTCAGCTTGTAAAGCAGGGAGAATTTTTACTTACTTTCGAGGATTCTTAGCTGTGCAGGTGTGCCTTGAACCTCAAAAATCTTATCGGATTTTTGAATTATACATGTTTTATTTCGCCTATCAATACGCGACAGGTACTTTAAATTAATTATTGCGGAACGACTAATTCTGAAAAAAGGCAATCCATCGAGTTGGCTTTCCACATCTTTAAGCGATACCGAAACAATCTCATCTTTACGGGATTGAAAATGCAAAATCGTATAACTACCGCTAGCCTCAAACCAAGCTATATCTTCAGGGTCAATAAATATCACTCCATTTCGCATATTGAATTTCAATTTTTGAAAATCGGGGATCTGACCCAGAAGTGTATCGGCCTTTTGCTTCAACCTATGCTTGTCAAAGTCATCTCTATACCTCTGAAGCGTTTGGTTTAAGTCATCTAAGTCGATAGGTTTAAGAAGATAGTCAAAAGCGGCGTACTTAATTGCCTTAATTGCATACTGATTGTATGCAGTAACAAATACAACCGCAGGATTAAAGTCTGTTTTGCTCAACCTCTCAATAAGTTCAAAACCCGAACCTCCTGGCATTTCAATATCGAGAAATAGCAAATCGGGCTTAAATTCTGCAATAGCATCCATCGCCTCAACAATATTCTGACATTTCGACAATACCGTAATATTGCCATCCAACATTAGCAAATGAGCAAGAATATCCCTTGAATTAGATTCATCATCAACAACTATTGCTCTTATCAACTTTTTCATTAGATCAGATTGTATGAAGGCTACAATTTTTAGTTCTCAAATATTTTGTCCAAATAAGTTTTACGGATAATAAAAAAACCTAACTTGTAGGCTGTTTATTCAAAGTTAATAAATCTTTTTTAATAAAAAATTCAAACCTAATTTCTTTTTTTTGGTTTATTCTGTATGAATAAGAAATTAATTACTAGCAAATTAACAATTGCATCATTTGTTTATGCATTTTCCATCCTTTTGAGCGTGTTTCTGACCAAATGGATGAAAATGCCTTTACCTTTTTGGATTCCAACAACCATTAGTATACTTCTATTCATAATCCACGGCAAAAATGCAATACTCTCAGTAGTAATTGGAACTACAATCGCCCTGTTGGTGAGCGTTGTAAAACTAGAAACAATTGAAATAAACGCTAAAGCAATTTCAATTCTTTCGTTTTCGGATGTTATTGTAGGAATATTCTTTTATTACAAGTTCAAACACAGACCTCCGTTTTTAAATTACATTGATGACTTAAAAAAGTTTATAGTAATTTTAAGTATCTCACTCATTATTCAATCCATTTTTGTTTCAGGCATATTTGAAATTTTCCAATTATTTCCTGAGAAGAGCTTTAACTATAAAATTCAGCATATAATTTCATCAACAATAGTTACTACAATCTCCTTTATTCCATTTTTACTAAGCATTGCCACATCGCCAAGCAAGTTTAGGTACGAATTTTCAGGAAAGGAATTATCACTAACCATTTTAATGGGGCTACTTCCTTTTGTTTTAGTAATTACTGAATCGTTAAACGAATACAACTCTTTTCCTATAAGACTGCTAGTTTTAGGATTATTGATAGCATATTCCAGTATCCAGAAATACGAGTACACCACAATATTTATTGT
>WBUV01000135.1 GCA_008933525.1 Bacteroidales bacterium
GAAATAACCAGCCATTTTACTATCCTGAATTTACAAAGGAATTACAATATGAGTTGGAGGTAGTTTTGCGTATCAACCGACTTGGCAGGAGTATTAATAAGCGCTATGCCCATAGATACTACGATGTGGTTACTCTCGGTGTCGACTTTACTGCTCGTGATTTGCAGCAGGAGTGCAAGCAAAAGGGTTTGCCTTGGGAAATTGCCAAAGCGTTCGATTTTTCTGCACCCATTGGCGAGTTTATACCCAAAGAAGATATTGTGGATTTAAATAGTATCGATTTTCGTTTGGAGAAGAATGATATTGTTGTTCAACAAGGTAATACTCGTGATATGATTTTTGCCTACGATGACCTTATTGATTATGTGTCGCGATTTGTAACCTTCAAGATTGGCGATTTATTGTTTACTGGAACTCCTGCAGGAGTTGGTCCTGTTCAAATAGGCGATAGGCTTAAGGGTTATTTGAATAACAGGCTAATGTTCGATTTTTTTGTTCGATAGAGTTTGTGTAAAATTGATTGTCACCCTGAACTTGTTTCAGGGTCTTTTTTTGACTAAGGGATTCCGAAACAAGTTCTTAATGACATTGAGCAAGCAACACTATCGCTCTTTCAATTTTTCGGCTGCCGATTGTCCCGCCAACCAACCTGTTGAAAATGCGATTTGTAGGTTGTAACCACCAGTATTACCTGATAAATCGATAACCTCTCCTGCAAAGTAAAGCCCATCAATTAGTTTGGAGGCCATTGTTTTGCTATCAATCTCATTCAAACTAATTCCACCAGCGGTTATAATTGCTTCGTTCCAATCTCTATGCCCACGCATATTCAGGTTGAAGCCCTTTAGCATGTTTATAAGGGCATTTCTTTCATCAAAAGTTAATTCAGCAGCACTTTTAAGTGAACTAAGTTTTAGATGTCGAAGGAATACTGAAACCAACTGCGAGGGAAGAAGGTCGCGTAAAAGCATATTTACAGTGTAACTTTTACCTTTGGTAGCATCGCGTTCAATTCGGTTGAATAATTTATCGTTACTAAGGGCAGGTTTTAGGTCTATGCTGAAATGCACCTTGTTACCCGACCTAAATGCATCAATTGCCTTAAGACTTAGCCTGAGGATGCACGGACCATCAACTCCATAATCGGTGAATTCCACTTCTCCGAATTCTTCGTCAACCTTTTTCCCATCAACGTAAAGTGAAGCGTTTACATTTCGTAAATTCAATCCGTTAAGTTGGGGGAACGAAGGATGTGTTTCAATTCCAGTTAACGAAGGACGTAATTCGGCAATGGTGTGCCCAAGCTGCTCAGCAAACCTGTATCCATCTCCTGTTGAGCCAGTGGCAGGGTAGGATTTGCCACCTGTTGCAATGATTAAGCATGGAGCGATAATTTCAGTATTGTCGTCTAGTTTAACTCCTTTTACTGCTTTATTCTCCTCGATTATTCCAGTAACTGGGCAATGGATGTAAATCTCCGCTCCTTGTTTTTTGGCCCATTTAACCAATCCATCGGCAACATCCCAGGCCTTGCCTGAGGCTGGAAAAACCCTTTGTCCACGTTCAGTTATTGTTTCAACGCCCATCTCATCAAGGATTTCGATGATTTGTTTATTGAAGAAGGATCCAAATGCTTTATTCAGAAAACGTGGATTGGGTGTGATTTCTTGAATAAATTCATTGAAAGGACGCATATTGGTGATATTACATCGACCTTTCCCTGTAATACGAAGTTTACGCGCAGGCTTTTCCATTTTTTCAAGTACTACAACTTTTGCACCCTGCATAGCGGCTCTTCCGGCCGCAATAAGTCCTGCTGGTCCAGCGCCTATTACAATTAAATCGTACGTTTTTTGCATTTGAATTATCCTATTAGGATTGCAGAGGTAACATTGAGTTCGCTCTTAAGTTTACTGAAAAAATATAACGGATAACTTGCAGACGATGAGTTTATTGCAAATGATATGGTTTTATCGATGCTCTGTTTCTTTTCCACAAGTTGCTCTTTAAGAATTTTGAAAACGGCTAATTGACTATCAGGATTATCAAGCCCCTGTGACATTTCGGAATCGAGCTCAATAAAAAAGTTTAATGTTTCCATATATCGAACTCTTTGTTTATCGGTAAATCGATGTAACGATGAGTAGGCATTGGTAAAGTTGTTGAATCGATTTTTTAGGTTCTTAATCACCTTTTTAGGGATTTCATTTTCCGGAATGCCTCGCTTAAGGTAAATCTCAATATACCTGAAAATTCCAATAATTCCTATCGCATCAAGGTCGTCGGCAGTTGAAACTAACCTATTAAGGCAAACCATATCCTCAGGTTTAGTAACCACACCCGTTTTAACTGATTTGTCGTCGTGAAATTCTATTGCTTGAACTATTGCATCAATATTTTTAATGGCAATGTTTGGGTATTGGTCGTAATAATTTCTGCAAATTTGTCCGCCAAGTTTGCCGTGAGTTTCGCCAATATCAATGGTTAGGCCTGAATCGTGGAAAAAACATGCAACAATTGCACTCTCAATTAAATCATTGGGGATATCAAGCTCTGCCTTATGAAGTTCAATGATTAATCCTCGGCAATGCAACCAAACTCTTAGATGATGCAACGCATCGTGCGAAGGTAGATTTGTGTTCTCAAATACCTTAACCATATGCTTATATAGTTCGTAAAGGTGTTTTTGCTCAACTAGGTGGATTTGTTCTAAGAGTTTTTCCATTTCGATGAATTTATCCGTTGTAAAGTTAAGGACTCTTACGATTAATAAAAAAGCAGGACCAATTATTTTGAGTCCTGCTTTTATGAAAAAACTAAAATTGTATTTACACTAATTCCTTCGATTTAGAAATGATTTCGTTAGCTAAATCGAGGATTGTAGTATCATCAAGTGTAACTATTCCACCATCGGGGCCTTGTTCCACATGCATTCCTACCGCACCACCAACATCATAGTGTGTACCACCAAAATAATTGCGGACAGTTTCAACATTGATGTTTAACTTGTCCGCAATAACTTGCATGCTGCCATTAGGAAGGTTATCTTTAACCCTCCTAAGTTCATTGAATGTGATTAGTTTCGTCATATTTTAAGAGTTTAGAAATACAGTTTAATTCCCTAAATATAGAAAAATTAATTGAAGATTAAAATCAATTTAACGTACTTTTTACATCAATTTTATTAACAACCTTCAATATATATTTAAACGTTTTTATTGCTTTTTTGTTGGGATTTTATTCTGGAATTGTGTTCTTGTTTGGAATGTTTTTTTAATGATTTAGGTTTAATGCAGAAAACCTTGTACTTCTTATTTCTTCGTTTGTCACTTGTTTCTATTGTGGCTATATTTGAGCATTAAAACTGTGTTTGATGATTAAAATGGTGGTTACCGACCTTGATGGTACTCTTTTAAGCAGTAATTCAGATTATAGTTCTAAAGACCTATCTACGCTTCACCGTTTAGGTGAGATGAGGGTTATTCGTGTTATAGCTACAGGAAGGTCGCCATACTCTGCATCTAAAGTTATCCCTAACGATTTTCCCATCGATTACTTGGTTTTTTCCTCAGGTGCAGGAATTATTCGCTGGAGCGATAAATCGATTGTTTATACAACTGAGCTTGATTCCACTAAAGTTCAGGAGCTAATTGATTTATTTGTTGATTTAAAAGTTGATTTTATGGTTCAGGAACCAATTCCGCAGAATCATATTTTCCATTATCATTTCTCGGGGAATCCTAATCCCGATTTCGACCGTAGGTTGGCCGTGTATAAGGATTTCTGTAGTCCACTAATTCTTGGTGTTCCTTACCCCGATAATGCCACGCAATTGATTGCTGTTTTGCCGCCAAATCCAGAGATATTCTACTCGCTGGAAAGTAAACTTACAGGAGTTAAAGTTATTAGAGCAACATCGCCATTGGATGGCGAGTCCATTTGGATGGAGATTTTCCCTGAGGGCGTTTCAAAAGGGCATAGTGTGGATTGGTTGTGTAAATTCCTTGGAGATATTCAACCCAACGAAATTTTAGCCATTGGTAACGATTATAACGACCTCGATCTGCTAAACTATACTCCAAATAGCTATCTGGTCGCAAATGCACCGGAGGAACTCAAGCAGAAATTCAATGTAGTAGCATCGAACGATGAGTCAGGATTTACAATGGCTTTGGAGAAGGGGATTGGCTGATTAGTCAATGGGTGAATAAGTGAATAAGTGAATAGGAGAATAAGTGAATAGGAGAGTAAGACATCTAGTGAATTTGTTATATACAGGGGAGTAGGACGAATGCAAAGTTGTAAATAGTGAATTAAAAAGTCACAACATTAACGAGGTGCAATATAAATAGCCCCGAGTTTTAACTCGGGGTTTATTAATGTGCAACATTAAAAGCGATGCACGGATTGTCAATGGTTTGAAAGATTTTAAAATGGTTGCATCGCAATGGATTAAATATTGGTATTGAAATAATGAATACCAATCCACCATTAAACCTATTTACCTATTCACTTAATTACTTAATCACTCACTACCTGTAAATTCTCTCCTTATTCAATGCCCTGCGGTATGCCTCGGCATTTCGGTTATGCTCCGTGAGAGTTTTTGCAAAATCGTGGTAGCCCGAGAAATCGGCTTTAGCGCAGAAATATAGGTAGCTGTGCTTTTCGGCATTTAGCACTGCATCTATTGAACTAATAGAAGGGCAACGGATTGGCCCGGGAGGTAAACCTCTGAACTTATAAGTGTTGTATGGCGAATCAACTTCAAGATGTTTGGTAAGAATACGGCGTAGTCCAAAATCGCCTACGGCGAACTTAACGGTTGGGTCGGCTTGTAACGGAATACCCTTGTTTAAACGGTTGATGTAAACCCCGGCAACTCTTGGTTTTTCAGTGTTAAAGCGTGTTTCTTCCTCCACTATCGATGCTAGAGTAGAAACCTGAACTTTCGTTAAACCAAGTTTAAAGGCTTTGGCCTCGCGTTCATCGTTCCAGAACTTCTCGTACTCCTTCTGCATCCTATCCAAAAAACCTTTAGCGCTGGTATTCCAGTAAAACTCGTAGGTGTTTGGTATACACATTGCAATAATGGTTGCATTGTCGAATCCATAACCCGATGTAACTTGGTCGGAGGAGAGTAAAGCCAGAATCGAGAGCGAATCGGCCTCAATTTGCTGGGCAATCCTGCCCGCAAGTTGCTGAGGTGTTCTAATATTATTAAAAGTAAGCTTTAAGGGTTTTTGTAGCCCCATTTTAAGCATCGATACCAGTTTTCGGTTTCCGGTATTGGACTTAATCAGGTATCGTCCTGCTTTGATATTGTTCTTGTAACCAAGCCTGCCGGCTACTGTTGTAAACGATTTTTGATTTTTTAAAATATTATGCTTACTAAGCGTATCCAATACATTCTCGAACGATGAGCCCGTAGGAATATATATAACAACCTCTTTTGTGTTTTGAGTGTTGGGAGCATAGTTCAATCGGTAATAGCTAAATGCAAATACAGACCCAATAAGTCCTATAATAACAATCGGAACAAGGATTATCAGAAGAGTTTTTCTACTTATCGATTTTAGCATGGAGCGTTATACTTTAATATTAGTTGATGTTTTCGTAGACTTGTGGATTGATATCAAATTTAATAAAAGAACCGTTAACTTTACAATTAACGGTTCTTTTCAGATGCAATATTAACTTATTTTAGGGAAAATCTCCCAATAACTTACTATCTCAATCAACTACTTCAACTGTTCCACAGCCTTAGCAATTCTCTCGGCGGCTTGCTTTAGTTTCTCATCGGCGGTAGCGTAGGAGAAACGGATGTAGTTTGGTGTACCAAACGCAGTGCCAGGAACTGCAGCAACGTGGGCAACGTTTAGAAGGAACATTGAAAAATCATCGGCATTCTTAATGGTTTGACCATTGTACTGCTTGCCGAAGAAATACGAAATCTCAGGGTAGATGTAGAATGCACCACCAGGCATATTCAATCGGAAACCCTTGATTTTTGTGAATGCATCAACCATAAAATCGCGGCGACGCTTGAAAGCAACTTGCATCTCCTTTACTGTTGAGCCATCGGAGTTGAATGCTGCTACGGCAGCTTTTTGTGCTATTGAGCACACACCCGATGTTTGCTGACCTTGAAGTTTGTTGCAGGCTTTTGCAATCCATTTAGCCGATGCCGAGAATCCAATTCTCCAACCGGTCATTGCGTAACCTTTCGATACACCATTAATAATAATCACTCTATCGCGGATATTCTCAAATTGAGCAATGCTCTCGTGTTTGCCTGTAAAGTTGATATGCTCGTAAATCTCGTCAGATAGAACAAGGATGTTTGGATGCTTAGCAACGATATCGGCAATGGCCTTTAGTTCGTCGTGGGTGTAAATGCTACCAGTAGGGTTCGATGGCGAGCAAAGCATTAAAACTCTAGTTTTTGGGGTAATAGCATCCTCAAGTTGCTTTGGGGTAATTTTGAAATCGCTATCAATACCTGTTTCAATAACAACGCTTTTGCCCTCGGCAAGTTTAACCAATTCCACGTAGCTAACCCAGTATGGAGCAGGAACAATAACCTCATCGTCCTTATCAACAACGCACATTAGCACGTTGGAAAGGCTGTGCTTTGCACCTCCCGATACCACAATTTGGTCGGGGGTAAAATCTAGGTTGTTCTCCCTTTTTAGTTTACCGCAGATAGCTTCTTGCAAATCTTTATAACCGGGAACTGGTGTGTAGAACGAGTAGTTCTCATCTATTGCCTTCTTAGCTGCCGCCTTAACAAAATCGGGGGTGAAAAAATCGGGTTCACCAACGCTCAGGTTAATTACATCGATACCCTGACAAGCAAGTTCCCTCGATTTTTGGGACATTGCAATGGTTTGTGACTCTTCAAGTGCGTTTATACGGGCTGATACTTTCTCCATAACACTAAATCTTTTATGTTTACTAATCATCGAAAACTTTTGTAATTTTAAAACTTCAAATTTACTTAAACTTTATTTATTACACTCAAACCTTTAAAATTCATTAACCAATGTTTGCAGAAATACTAAAAATAGTTTTGCCCGCCTTGCTGGTGTTTTTGGCTGGATATCTGGCACTTGCAGCGATGATTAAGAACGATGCCAACCGCCGAAAGTCTGAACTTGTGTTCAATAACATTAAAGTTACGCTACCCATAAGGCTGCAAGCTTACGAGCGGTTAATACTGTTGCTGGAGCGTATATCGCCCGAATCTATTATTGTGCGGGTGAATAAGAAGGGAATGCTGGCATCGGATTTACAGGCTGCGTTGCTGGGCACAATCCGTGCTGAGTGGGAACATAACCTATCGCAGCAGCTATACGTGAGCAACGAGGCCTGGGAGATGGTTCGTAATGCCAAGGAAAATATTGTGAAACTCATAAACATTAGCTCCGACCGTGTAAACCCCAACGAAACAGCCCTTGTGCTAAGCCAGAAAATTCTGGAAACCATGGTTGAACTCGATACCAACCCAGTTTCCTACGCCGTGGATTTTCTGAAGAAGGAGGTAAAGGAGATATTGTAGTATGAACTAAGACTATGTTTGTGAAGTGGTAATAATATAATTTAGTATTGTTATAAACTATTCACGCTCAATAAAGACATACTTGCTTTAAATGGATAGAAGAGTTTGTATTTGGTGTAGAAAAGATAATTCATCAGTTTCCTTTAATAAAGATGCCCATACTATACCCCAATCTATTGGTGGAATTGATATTTGTTTAAATGTATGTGATGATTGTAATCATTTTTTTGGCTCTCCAAATAGTAATTTACCCTCAATTGAAACCGTGTTTAAAG
>WBUV01000136.1 GCA_008933525.1 Bacteroidales bacterium
ATCTATAATATCGTTAATTACATTCAATAATTGCTTAGAGCTGTTGTTGATGATTTCGATAAAATCGAAAGTTGATTTCTCGCTCAAATTTCCTTTTAGGATAACCTCGGAAAAACCCTGAATGGCATTCATTGGAGTTCTTATTTCGTGGCTCATATTGGCAAGAAAGGCTGTTTTAACCCTATTGGCCTCCTCTGCAGCTTCCTTTGATTTTTTTAGTTCAATTTCAATTTTCTTTCGTTCCTGTATTTCGAGAGCCAATAAGGAGTTGTTCTGCCTAATGTTATGGTTTTTATATATTAATGTTGATAGAAAAAGGACAATTAGCACAGTAATAATTATGGACAACAAAAAGTACTGCGAACGAAAAGCCGACTCGTTAACCCAACCAGTACTAGGTGTTGCAATTAACCGCCATTTTCCGCTTGGAATAATCACTTCTACAATAACTGGATTCATACTTAGCAATGTAGAGTCGCCATAAAACACCTTCCCTAGTTCTCCTTTTCCATCGTCACCCTGAATTGCTATTCTTAAATCATGGTTTTGAGCAATACCTGCTTCTTCGAGAATTTTATCGTAATGGGCTACAATGGATGCAATACCCCAATATTTCTCAGTTCTATCTTTGCATATTGCATAAATTGGCGACCTATTAATAAGTCCAACACCACCCTGAACAAGGTTAACCGGACCTGCTAACAATGGTCTCTTTTCCTGCATTGCTCTCAGCACTGACTCTCGCTGCTGGTCATTTTTCATATAATCAAGACCTACAGCTTTTTCATTCCCGGTTAAAGGATAAACTAATTTAACAACATTACTGGGTGCTATAGCAACATTTCTAATATTAGGATTCTCATTCATTGCAAGAGCACACAAGGCCTCAAATTGTTCCTTCGAAATATCTCCCTGATAACGGATTAAATGCACGATTCCTTGAGTGAGGTTAAACGTTGAACGTATAACCCCCTCAAGTCTGTTCCCAATTGTTGTCAACTCTTTTAAAACAGTCAGCCTCTTAACCCCGTTTTGTTTTTCAATATCGAGCCTACCTATTAAATAACTTACCGATAATAGCACTAATGTAATTAGCACTATTATAAGTTGCGATAAATGAAAGCGGAACTTATTCATAAAGCACAGTAAGTTAAATAATTAAATAAATATTGGATTTTAATCTGGCAAATACAATTTAGTGAAACTAATATGAACTTCAATTTTTTTTGATAAAAAAACAGCCTGATAAAATAAATCAGACTGTTTTGCAAAGTATTAATTGGAATTTACTTCAAAGCATCTCGCATAGTTTTTCCTATATCAGCTGGCGACTCAACAACGTGTATACCACACTCCCGCATAATTTTCATTTTGGCAGCAGCTGTATCGTCGGCACCGCCAATAATTGCTCCAGCATGTCCCATTCTGCGACCTTTAGGTGCGGTTTGACCTGCTATAAAGCCAACAACTGGTTTTGTTTCATTCTCCATAATCCAGCGAGCAGCATCGGTTTCCATACTTCCACCAATCTCTCCAATCATCACTATACCTTTTGTTTCAGGGTCAGCCATAAGTAACTTAACAGCTTCAAGTGTGGTTGTGCCAATAATTGGGTCGCCACCAATGCCTATACAGGTGCTTTGTCCCAAACCCAGCTTGGTTAATTGGTCAACAGCCTCGTAAGTCAATGTGCCAGAGCGCGAAACTACTCCAACATTTCCTTTTTTATGAATAAATCCAGGCATAATTCCAACTTTAGCCTCCTCAGGAGTGATAACTCCGGGGCAGTTAGGACCAACCAATCGAGTATTGGGGTAATCGTCAAGAAAATGCTTTACTTTAACCATATCGGAAGTTGGTATTCCCTCACTAATACATACAATCACTTTAATTCCAGCAGTAGCAGCTTCCATTATTCCATCGGCGGCATAAGCCGGAGGAACAAAAATTACTGAAACATCGGCCTTAGTTGCCTTAACAGCTTCATCAACAGTGTTAAAAACTGGTAGATTTAGATGTGTTTGGCCTCCTTTTCCGGGAGTAACACCTCCTACCACATTGGTTCCATACTCTATCATTTGGGTTGCATGGAAAGTTCCTTCGCCTCCAGTAAATCCTTGCACAATTACTCGTGAGTTCTTATTAACAAGTACGCTCATGGGTTATTTTTTACTGATTATCAATCTGCTAAAAACTATGTTATTCGACATAATTTTTACAAATATAAGCCAAACCTAAGATATTTTAGGGAAAATTCCAAGTAACAAATGGGTTTAAAAACATAATAATTTAGATGAATATAATCGTGGCTTTTAGTAACTTGTGATTTGAAATTATTACTTCCTGTGAATTTATAATTCTTTAAAAACTAATCCAATATGAGCAAAGTGAACCTTAAACTTGAGAAACTTGGCGAAATGTTTCCAGCAAATTGGACCGAGGAGCAAAAGGCCAAAGGCAAAACCCTATTCTTGAAATACCTGAGTGAAAAAGCTCATAAATTCTATGGGGGTAAAGTACAGATTGCCCCAAAAGCACCAGTTTTAGGATTTAACTGGTTCAATGTTTGGTACACTCCTGGTGTATCAAAGGTATCTACAACTATTCGCGACAATAATGACACATCGTTCGAACTAAGCAATCGAGGTAATCTGGTTGCTGTTGTCAGCGATTCAACTCGCGTATTGGGCGATGGAGACTGCACTCCTGCCGGTGGACTTGGTGTAATGGAAGGCAAAGCATTTCTTATGAAATACCTTGGCGGTGTTGATGCTGTTGCTCTTTGTATTGACAGTAAAGGTAAGGATGGCAAGAACGATCCTGAAAAAATTATAGATTTTGTGAAGATGTGCCAACACAGCTTTGGAGCTGTAAACCTTGAGGATATTTCTCAACCCAACTGCTATAGAGTGCTTGATGTTCTTCGTGAAGAGTGTAATATTCCTGTTTGGCACGATGATGCTCAAGGAACTGCTTGTGTTACATTGGCTGGTATACTTAATGCGCTTAAATTAGTGAATAAGAAGTTGAGCGAAGTAAAAATTGTTTACTTTGGTGCAGGTGCATCAAATACCACCATTGCCCGCTTGATAATTGCCGATGGAGGCGACCCAAAGAAAATGATTATGTTCGACTCGCACGGTGGATTACATAAAAACCGTGAGGATATTAAGGCGGATAAACGATTCTACCGTAAATGGGAGATTTGCGAGCAAACCAACCCCAACTGCATTGATACAATGGAAGAGGCTATGAAGGATGCGGATGTATTAATCTCATTATCTACTCCAGGTCCCGATACCATTAAGCAAGATTGGGTGCGGGTTATGGGTAATAAATCCATTGTTTTTGCCTGTGCAAATCCAGTTCCTGAGATTTACCCTTATGCAGCAAAAGAAGCAGGCGCATACATTGTAGCTACAGGCCGTGGCGATTTTCCAAATCAGGTAAACAACTCAATTGGATTCCCCGGAATCCTTAAAGGAGCTTTAATGGTTCGTGCATCAAAAATTACCGACTCAATGGCCATTGCGGCAGCACACTCGTTGGCAAATTACGCCGAAAAGCGTGGAATTAACATTGAAAATATTGTTCCAACAATGGACGAAGCCGATGTATTCCCCGTTGAAGCTGCCGATGTGGCAATGCAAGCCATTAAGGATGGCGTAGCCCGCACTAAAATGACCTGGGACGAGGCTTACCAAATGGCTAAAAAAGACATTGAGTACTCACGCTCAATGGCAAAATCGTTACACGACAACGGATTTATTTCCGATCCTCCCGTAGAAATGCTTGAGGATGCTCTAAACTGGACAGTAAAGCAAATTGAAGGTAAGTAATAGTTAACCTTAAAACAAAACCCCGTGAAAATCACGGGGTTTTGTTTTATATCCGAGGATTGTTACAATTTCTCAGGTATCTTCACATCCGGATGCTCTTCCTTAAAATCAACCCAGTATTGCTTAATGGTCGACTTAACCTCTTTCCTAAGTAAAAGTATTCCAAAGAGGTTTGGAATGGCCATAAACACCACCGTTAGTAACGATAAATTCCAAATAATAGTTGTATCTGTGAACGATGCAAAGAAAAATGCAACCACAAATACAATTCTGTAGAATATCACATACTTTGCTCCAAAAAGAAAGGTAACTGACCTATCGCCATAGTATGACCACGATATTGCGGTAGAGAAGGCGAATAGCATAATACCAATGGAAACAATGTACTTACCCCAACCACCAAAATAACTTTTTGTAAACGCTAATGTAGTTAACTGAGCACTATGGACAAGCGACATACCCTCAATTTTCATACTCGATGGTAATTCCACAATTTTTCCTGAACTTACTTTTATTGGGCCGCTATAAGGTTCATTCTTATTAACAAATAAAACATCCTCGGCAATAGAACGTGCATGGATAATTGTAACGCTATCAGTCAACTTACCATTGCTGACAGTCAGGTTTCCGTTAAAAACAGCCAGTTTTTCATCCGTATTTAGATGATGCCTTATTTGGTCGATATGAATTGCATTGTTTTGGTGGTAGGAATTTGCCAAAACCTGAATATCGGTAATTTGGAATTTATTCTGAACCTTCTCATTCCAAATTCCTGACGATAAAAGCACTAAACCAGTTAGAGTACATATTATTATAGTATCAATAAAAGGCTCTAGAATCGATACCATTCCTTCGGAAACAGGCTCGTGTGCTCTGGCTGCAGAGTGAGCGATTGGTGCAGACCCCTGCCCTGCTTCGTTTGAGAAAAGACCACGGTTAACACCTTGATTCAATGCAAAAGCTACACTTGCGCCAATAAAACCGCCAGTTGCTGCAGTCCCTGTGAAAACGTATTGAAAAATTGAAATAAATGAAGGTATAATATTTTCATAATTAAATAGAATTACTGATAATGCTCCAATAAAATAGATGATTGCCATAGCTGGAACAAGTTTTTCAGTAACTTTTGCAATACGCCGAATACCGCCAATAATAATGAGAGCTAGTAAAACGGACAGAATCGCTCCTGTAATAATGTGCTTTACTCCAAAAGTTGCAAAAATTGAATCGGATATACTTACAATTTGAGGTAAACTCCCTGAACCAAATGATGAAAGAATTGTTGCAGCAGCAAAGAATATCCCTAACCATTTACCAGTTTGCAAAACCTTTTTATTTTTTAGGGTGATGTTTAACCTTTTCTTCATGTAGTACATCGGACCACCGGCAACCATTCCTTGCTCATCAAAATCTCTATACTTATGGGATAGAGTAACCTCTACAAACTTGGTGCACATACCAAGAAAAGCGGTTAGAAGCATCCAGAACATTGCAGCAGGTCCTCCAAGATGGATTGCAAGAGCTACTCCAGCAATATTTCCTGTTCCTACTGTTCCTGATAATGCGGTTGCCAGTGCTTGAAAGTGTGATGTATCGCCCTTATCGGTCTTTTTATCGAACTTACCCTTTACTATTTTAATGGCATGATTGAAGTAGCGAATTTGAGGAAATCCTAGGTAAAACGTAAAGAATATTCCTGTACCCACTAGAAAAAACACGAACCACGGGTGTCCTCCTAAAATACTGTGCAGGTTAATAAAAAAATCGTTTACTTGTTGCATTCTGGTTTGGTTTTAGGTTAAAATTCATTCGGTTGATGACAAAAGTAACAATTCCAACCAAAGAACAAAATTTTTTAACACTAGGGGAAGAATTTGATAATTTGATAATGTGATAATGTGATAATGAGAGAATAGGTTAATGAGTTAATTTTAAAAATTCGGAAAATTTGAGAGCATTAAAACGGGTGTAAAATGCAGAATGATGAAACGGAGTAAACCCCAACGAGGCAATAGCAATAGCCCTGGGTTTCAACCCAGGGCTTAATTTTGATTGGTTGCATCGCAAAGGATAAGTTTTGGTATCAAACGAAAATGTAAAACGTATAACACTATTACCGTATTTACCTAATAACCTAATAACCAAATAACTTAATAACTTAATGACCCAATATCTTAACTACTAAGATTTCCGCTCAATCTCCTTAAGATTATCCAACTTCTTAGTTTCGAGGAAGTACTGAATATCACCCAAATACTCCTTCACACGTTTATTACCAAACTCGTAAACCTTATTGGCTAGGCCATTTAGGAAATCGCGGTCGTGCGATACCACTATTAATGTTCCATCGTAGTTCTGTAGTGCCTCTTTCAGAATATCCTTAGTGCGTAAGTCTAAGTGATTAGTTGGCTCATCCAGAATAAGCAGGTTAACTGGTGCAAGCAAAAGCTTTATCATTGCTAGGCGAGTACGCTCTCCACCAGAAAGAACTTTCACCTTTTTAGTCCAGCTATCGCCACCAAACATAAATGCACCCAGCAAATCCTTTATTTTAGTACGAATATCGCCTACAGCAACATCATCAATGGTTTGGTATACAGTTACCTCCTCGTCGAGTAGCGAAGCCTCGTTCTGTGCAAAATAGCCAATCATTACGTTATGCCCAAGTGCCAAATGACCATCATGGTCAATCTGCTTCATTATCGCCTTAACAAGGGTCGATTTACCCTCGCCATTCTTACCCACAAAGGCAATCTTATCGCCACGTTCAAGGGTGAAAGTGGCATTCTGGAATACCAAATGGTCGCCGTACGATTTTCCAACCCTGTCAACAATTACAGGGTGATTTCCTGAGCGTGGCGATGGCGGGAAACGCAACTTTAGTGCAGATGTATCCTCCTCGTCAATCTCTACCATATCAAGTTTATCCAGCATCTTAACCCTACTCTTAACCTGATTGGTTTTGGAGTAAGTTCCCTTAAAGCGCTCAATGAATTCCTCGGTTTCGGCAATCATCTTTTGTTGCTCCTCCCAAGCCTTCTGCTGCTGAATGCTACGCTCCTTGCGTAGTTCAAGGTATTTTGAGTAGTTTACCTTGTAATCGTATATCCGCCCAAGCGTAACCTCAATGGTACGGTTGGTGATATTATCAACAAAAGCACGGTCGTGCGATATCACAATTACCGCTTTAGCGCTATTAATCAGAAAATCCTCCAACCACTGAATCGACTCAATATCCAAATGGTTTGTGGGCTCATCGAGCAGGATTAAATCGGGTTTCTTGAGCAGAATCTTGGCCAACTCAATACGCATACGCCAACCTCCACTGAAATCGCTCGTGGGGCGATTAAAATCCTCGCGTACAAAGCCTAAACCTATCAGAATCTTCTCAACCTCGGCCTGATAGTTCACCTCCTCGATGGAGTAGAACTTTTCGCTCAATGTGGTAACATCCTCAATCAGCTTGTAGTACTCTGGCGACTCGTAATCGGTTCTGCTGGCCAATTCGGCATTCATAGCCTCAATTTTGGCCTCCATCTCAAAGATATGGGCAAACGCCTGCGATGTCTCCTCAAAAACCGACATCTTATTATCGGTCATCAAGTGCTGAGGCAGATAGGCAATAACAGCATCGTTGGGGGCTGAAACCACTCCACGGGTGGGTGTCCTCTCCCCTGCCAAAATCTTAAGCAGGGTCGATTTTCCTGCACCGTTCTTACCCATCAGCGCAATTCTATCCTTCTCGTTAATTGCAAACGATATATCCTTAAAAAGCGTAGTACCGCCAAACTCTACTGCTAATCCGTCAACTGAAATCATCTACCTCTAAAAATTTAAGCCGCAAAGATAGACAATTAGTTAGAAGTAAAAGAGTGAAATATTGAAATGAAAAGTTAAAGTTCGTTGTTTACTTAAGATAAATTCAAAATAGCAAGATCGACAGCAATTGCATAATCATACCAAGAAGTTATAAACTATATTTTAACTT
>WBUV01000137.1 GCA_008933525.1 Bacteroidales bacterium
GTGTCACATATAGCAATAAAGTCATTATCCAAATCGCAGAAAGGTTAAACCAGAAGGTGTCGAAATACATACCTAGGAAATGTTTGCGTGGGGCAAGGAAGTGTGAGCGAAAATCGAGTAAGTGATTTGGTAATGGATCGCGGAACACAGGATCATTTTGCTGAACCAGTTCATCTTTATACTGTAAGATTTTATTCTTCTCTGTGAACTTTGTTGCAAGGTCGCTTATGCTCTCGTTGTGGTATGCCCTACGCTTACCCTCATACAATTTAGGATTGGTACTAACCAAGTACTGCACAATCCTCTCCCTTTTCTGGCTTTGATCCAAGAAGATCTCGTTATAGTAGCGCTTTAATGCGTCTACATAATCTACAAGGGCGTAAGCTGCTTCTTCATCAAATTTATCGGGAGTAAGCCTATCGGTATAATTATATGGTACCGCCTTTGAGTGAACTGTAGTTTCGGTAATTACGGCTCTTCTAACAACTGCAAGAGCATCATCAAACTTTCCTTTAACCTCAGGGCTCGTTCTCTCTGCAATTAGTTCAAGACAAAGATTTACTCTTTTCTCTAATTCTGGAATATAGTGTACAACCTTGAAATCGGCATTACGTTGAACTTTCTCAATATCAAAAAAGACTTTCTGAAAATCGTTATCCTTAAACTGATGAACAACAAGAGCCTCATAACCCCATTTGGTTACCATAAACTCCGCAACCAAAGGAACTCTGTTTATACTTCCAACTGCTCGGTTCAATTTCTCGAAACTAAACATCGCTCCAGAAAGCACCATCATAGGTATCATCAACAATGGAATAACAATGTAAATGGTAACTGCGGAGTTAAATGTTGCGGAGATATTCAATCCTAGCATATTGGCAAAAAGAGCTGTAGAGAACAGTATTAGCCAATAATCCACATACATTCCACGTATCTGTAGAATTCCATTGGCAATAAGCACAAACGTTATGGTTTGTATTGCAGATAATAGGAAAAGAATTGCAATTTTTGAAAATAGGTAGCTAGAACGACTTAGATTTAAGAATGCTTCACGCTTAAGTATTTTTCTATCACGGAAAATCTCCTCGGCACTCACCGTCAAACCTATAAATAGGGCAACGATCAATGCCATAAATAAGTAAATCGGAATATTCTCGTTTTCCCTAAAAATGTAAACATTCGAATTAGGATCGGCAATATATCTAATTACAAAAGCAAGAATGAATGCAAGAACAGGCGTTTCCAGTAAATTGAGAATGATATACTGAGTATTGCTTATTTTCGACAGAAAATCGCGTTTAGTATAAATCAGAAACTGCTTTACTTTTGATGGAATATTCAACGATCGAGGGGGTTCTGCTGTCTCGTCGTTAATGGCCTGCAATTTTATATTATCGAGGAAATGCTCCTCCCATTTATGTGGCGACACCTTCCGGGTTGGAGTGTAACGACCAAATTCGTCGACCACCCTTGCCTCAATAATGTTGAATATTAACTCAGGATTTACGTTACCGCAAACAGGACACTCACCAACATCACTGTTGATTTGCATATCAATCCGTTTGAAGTACATTACAGCTTCCACAGGGTTGCCGTAGTAAATCATATAGCCACCAGTATCGAGTATCACCATATTGTCGAACATCTTGTAAATATCCGAAGATGGCTGGTGAATAACTACAAATATCAGTTTACCCTTAAGGGTTAGTTCCCTTAATAGATCCATAACATTCTCTGAGTCGCGCGATGAAAGCCCTGAAGTAGGTTCGTCGACAAAAAGGATGGAAGGCTCGCGAATTAACTCTAGTGCAATATTTAAGCGTTTACGTTGACCGCCCGAAATCATCTTATTTAAAGGTGAACCAACCTTTAAATCTTTTCGCTCAAGTAAACCAAGATTAGCAAGGGTTTTGTCGACCATTGCAACCAATTCCTCCTCGGTTTTATCCTTGAAACAAAGCTTTGCATTATAGTAAAGGTTCTCGAATACAGTTAACTCCTCAATAAGTAAATCGTCCTGAGGGATAACACCAATTACACCTTCAAGTTTCTCCTTCTCTTTGTGTAAATCATATCCATTTATTAAAACTCTACCCGAAGTTGGTTTTTCGATTCCGGCCAAAACATTAAGCAGTGTTGTTTTCCCAGCACCGCTGGCACCCATAATACCAACCAACTTTCCGTGACCCTCGCTAAATGAAATATTACGGAGTCCTATACCTCCAGTTTTGAATTGGTATCCTAATTCCTCAACCTTATACGATATTCTAACTGCAGTAATATCGGCTAGGAAATGGGCTACAACATCGGTATAGTAAACGGGTTTGCCTTTAGGCAATTTCAACGAACTGCCACTTGCAAACAAATAGATACGACGATTGCTGATTGGAAGGCCGTTAAGGAAAATATCCTCGTTTCCTGTATATCTTAAGAAATAAAGATCCTCGCTCTTAATTTGTAGAATGTAAATATACCCGTCCAATGCCTCGGTGGGTATGTGTTTACAGTTTTGTCCACTTTCGGTCTTATCGTGGATGGAAAGTATGCTCGAAAAATCTAGTTCGTCGGGATTATTTTTTACAACAAAACTCTCGATATCGGTAATCTCTTCCTTGGTAAGTTTAAAAACCTCGGCCACAGTGTTGATAATGGCCATACGTTGATCGGTAAACTTACGATCAGCATTGATTAACTCGTACAAACGAACCAATACAACTATTTTCTGCTTCTGGGTAAGAGTTTTGTTGATTTTTTTACAAATCCCCAAAATCCTAACGGAGTCTTTAACTGAGGTTAACTTACGCTTCCCCTTTTCCTCATCGTCAGAATTATCGTCCTTTTCGAGAAGGCCCGCATGCTCATCGAATAGTTGAATGTATTCTTTTACGGCCTCATCATTTAACTGCTGAGTAAGGAAATTAACAACATAATCGCGTTCCTTTAGTTCAACCCCTTCGTCTTGCTTTGCAATAATTGCAAAGAGCTGCATTAACGCTTTGAGAATCTCTTCACTCATAGTTTAAGCCGTTTTGAGAAAGTTAACGAATAGCTAACTTAATGTATATCCTACCTGCTCGAATGGAACATCAACAATATCGGCATACTCTTCACCAGCTTCCTGCATATCCTCATCGTCCTCAGGATAATACCAACGAACAAGAATATCGTTGCCAGCCTCATGCATTTGCTCTAACTTCATCAGAATATCGAGCAAAAGTTTAGAACTAGCGGTGTTGAAGTAAACCAACTTGAAGGTGAAAATTGTTTTTTTGTTGGGCGACGATGCATACTCATCGAGCCATCCCAGAATAGGATCGTAAAAGGCAGTTACGTCCTCAGGAAGGGATCGACCAGAGATTTCGTAGATCTCATTTTCGGCATCCAAAATTACAGTTGGGGTGTCGTCGGTCCCCATTATTTTGATGGTTTCCATATATTATATTTTTTTACTCGTTACGGGAAATGGTTGATGTTAGGATAAAGAAGTGTGATTCCTCATCGATAGGCAAGAAGTGATACTCCAGCTTGCGACCAGTTTTGCGGGCTATATCAATAAATCCCAAGCCAGCACCACCCTTCTCCGATAAGCGTCCTTCGCGCATTTGTGTTTTGTAGAGTTGTTTAAGCCCTTCTTTATCAAGGGTATTAATGTAGTCTAAAATTTTAGACAGCTCATCAATTTTTGAGTTTTCAATTACGTTACCGGTAGTAACGTGGTACTCGGAATCGCCTTTGCTTACCATAAAAATACCACGACCAGCAAAAAGAAAATCGTCGGAGCCAAAACTATCAGCATGTTTACTGATGTTCTGGAGGCACTCCACCATCACATGGAAAACCTTTTTCTGCACCGAGTTGGATTCCTCCTCCTTGGCCATATTCGATTCGGTAAGCGATGTAAACGCTTTAGTAATCTGATGAGTTATTTCACCCTCGTACACAAGGGTAATTTCGTGAGCCTTCATCGACTTATAGAAGTCGTAAACAAACTCAAGAAATCCTCTTACATTTTTCTTATCCATAGCCCGTAAAATTATATAATTTACGAATAATTAGCAATTTTAGAACTCAATTCCAATTAAGAGTATATCGTCAACCTGTTTAATCTCACCTTTAAATTGCTCTAGATCTTTCGAGAATACCTCGGACAATTCTGGCATAGACAATTTTTGGTTGTTAATAATAATATCTCTAACACGCTGTGGACTATACTTTCTCTTATCCTCGCCTCCAACTTGGTCAACAATACCATCGGAAAAGAAAAATATTCTATCGCCACTTTGAATATCAATTACATAATTCTCAAAATTCTCCTCAGCTTTTTTCGGATGAGGTATGCCCCCAATTGCCTTTCTGTTTCCTTTATACTCAATCAGTTCACCTTTTCGAAGAAGGAACAAAGGCCTGTGTGCTCCTGAATAATGCAATTCCTTTTTCTTAGGATTTATCTTGCAAAAAGCAATATCCATGCCATCTCTTGCATCAGCATCAGGTCTGTCTTGCTTCAAAGTCTTCCTTACGCCAAAGTGCAACCTATCCAAAATCTCACCAGCAGTGTAGGACGAATCGTGGTCAACAACGTTGTTCAACGTAAAGTATCCAATAAACGAGAGCAACGCGCCAGGAACTCCGTGTCCAGTACAGTCCACTGCAGCAATGTAAATATAATCATCTTTTAGGAAAAACCAAGGGAAATCGCCACTAACTACATCGCGGGGGTGATAGTAAATAAATGATTTAGGCAGATACTGGCGAATTATCCTATTGTTTGGCAATATTGATGTTTGTATTCGTTGGGCATAATTTATACTTTCGGTGATTTTCCTGTTCTTATCCTGAATCTCCATTTCAATTCGCTTGGCTTCCGATATATCGTGGCCCACAAACAGAATAGTTTCGAGTTCGTTCTCGTTGAACTCTGGAATGGCAACAATGTGCATGATTACTTGGCCCATTTTGGACTCGAAAGATATATCACCCTCTATTTTTTCCTTGTTTACCTTAATGTTCTTTATGGCATCTTTTATAAAGTTAGACAGTTCCGGATTAATTTCCAACGAACTAAGCGTCTGATTTATAAGATCCTTATAGTCGATTCCCAAATACTGCTCAACCATCGGGTTTGCATAGAAGAATTGCCCCGAAGTGTTAATACGCATAATTATATCGATGGAGTTTTCGGATAGCGATTGCATCTTACTCTTCATCCGCTCCTCTTTCTCGGCTCGTTTTCGCTCGGTAATATCACGAGAGTTAATAATAATTCCGCCAATAGCAGAATCGTCCAACAAGTTTCGTCCAGTAACCTCAAGGAAAATTTTCTCGCCATCCTTTTTCATAAAGGTATACTGAATGGTGATGGCAATTCGAGGATTCTCGAGCAACTGCTCAAACATTTCATTAAAATCGCTTTCGCCTTTACGGGTAAGACGATCGAAATCCTTCCCGCTCATCATTTCGTTTGGAGTGTAGCCAAGAATTTTTGTGACCGAAGGACTAATGTATGTTAACTGTTTTTCCTCGCTGTAAATTGAAATTATTTCGGAGGCATTCTCAAGTAGAGAGTGAAGTCTTTTTTGGGCATTCTGAACCTCTTTGATCTTTGCCTCTAGTTTTGCATTGGATTTCTCTAATTCTTCGTGCGTTGCACGCATCTCTTCCGCATTCTGACGGAGTTCTTCCTCGTTCTCGCGGAGCTCCTGAGTCATTTGCTGCGCTTCCTGCAACAACTTCTCGGTTTTCTGATTTATCCGAAGGTTAAAGACTGTTCGGGCAATAATTTCTCCAACTTCCTTAAGGAATCGTATGGTTAACTCAGGTATTTCATCCTCAATAGAAGCAAACTCAAGCACTCCCTCAAGCTTTTCGTCGGTAATAAGGGGTATCAGTAGTAGGCTCTTGGGTTTTTTATCGCCTATAATTCCTGAAGTGATTGTTGTGTACTCGTCTGGAACTTCGGTTCTATAAATATAATCCCGCTCATAGGCACACTCTCCTATAAGCCCCTGCCCAACCCTAAATTCTTGCTGAACATATTTTTTCCTATTATAGGCATAAGTTGCAAGGTTAGTAAGAATTTGTTTTTCTTCATCATAAATATAAAGGGCTCCCTGAACGGTATCGATATACTTAATGAGCTTGACTAAAACATCGTAGGAAAGCTCTTCGATATTATTGTGTAACCTTAATATATAGGAAATTTCATCTTTTCCTCGGGCAATCCAGTTCTCATCCCCTTCCTTCTTCTGATTAGAAAGGAGGTTGTTGCGCATTAACACCAATGATTTTCCTAGAATATCATCCTCTCCCCCAATCTCAAATGAGGAAACGTAATCGCCTTCACCAATCCTTTTCGCAAAAAGAGCATTTTTATTGATATCTTCGTCGCGCTGATTTAGTTCCCTCTCAAGGATTGCGACCTTGCTATAATGTTTTTTCACCTGTACCCATACAACATAAGTTATGACGAATGGGAATAGATCGATTATCCATAGTACAGCATTGGTTCTATGAATATCCACAAGGTTGGTAAGAGTGAAAGGAATATCCTTAAGGGAGATATCGATAATCCAAGCAATAATTGGGAAAAGCAGACCCATAACAATTGTTATCGTAACTTTTCGGCGGATTACGCTTTTGCTGTCAGTAGCTGATAAAATCCCAAAAGATGTCATACTAATCCTGGCTAATTGGTTTATTGGACACTAATAACTCTCCTAATTTACGGCCTAACGCAGAGAAAAGTTCTTCTTGTTGTGAACTAAATGGTTTAAACGAAGCCAACTCAACAATTCCAATAGTTTCATTACTTTGGCTTATTACCGGAATTATAAGTAAATGTTTAGGACTCCCCTTTCCTAAACCCGAGAGAATTGTAATGTAACCATCAGGTACCTTATCGAGATTGAGCACCTGTTTATTTTTTGCTACCTGCCCCGGCAGGGTATCCCCTTCGATATACGAAGCAGGTTGTGTTTCAGAAAAGAATGCATAACCAGCTGTAAACGAAAAAATTCCTGATTCCTGATTCTTTTGATAAAATAGACCTTGAACAATTTCAGCCTGTTTTGCAATATTCGCAAGTAGCTGTTCACCGAACTTTTCCATATTATCCATGTTAATGGATGGAACAATTTGGGAAATTATCTTGTTTACATCAATCTTTTTCTCGCTCTCGTTAACGATGTCTTTTTTATCCTCGGTTCGTAAAGAGGATTCTAGCGCGGCTCTTAACGACTTAACCTCAGAATCTAATTGAGATATTTTTCCTTTAGATAATCCGAGTAAAGAGTACAAGATTATTCCAAAAATTGCAGGTAATAAAACAAAAATAACAAACCAAACCGATGGGTTTTGCCCTAAAGCAATAATTGTATTGTGTGCTTTACTAAATGCAAGCAAAACGCTAATCAGTAGCATAGCCAAAACTACGATTGGCAAAAATCTTGATTTAGTGCTGATCAGCTTCATAGTACTAACTTTTAATATTTTGTAAAAATTTTATAATATCGTTGGTATTATAAACAAAATCTACCTTGGTCATTTTCAACGAGGCCTCGGTCATGGTCTTAACCTGACATTCCTCTGGATCCTGAACAATGGCTAAACCACCTAAATCCTTTATCTTCTTCAATCCGTATGCACCATCCCTATTTGCTCCCGAAAGAATTATACCGATTAACTTTTCGCGGTAAACTTGAGCCGCTGTAACAAAGGATAGGTCTATGCTTGGTCGAGAATGGTTTACAGGCTCTTCGGTCGATAACGCTATTTTATTTCCCAACTCAATAT
>WBUV01000138.1 GCA_008933525.1 Bacteroidales bacterium
AATATTGCCGAAGCGCTTAAATACCTCACCAATGCTATTAAAAAGCGTTGTACCGCTTTTATTTTAAGTGATTTTGTTGATGTTGATACCAATTCTCAACCCCGTTTTGCCGATGCGCTTAGCATTGCTAACAATAAGCACGATGTGGTTGGAATTAGAATTTTCGATAAACGTGAAACTGAACTACCCTCGGTGGGACTTGTGAAATTCCGCGATGCCGAAACAGGCAAGGACACTTGGATTGATACTTCGGACTCGTTGGTTCGTCGTAACTACAGCAAATGGTGGGTTGAAACAACCAGTAACCTGAAAACCACTTTTACCAAATCCAAGGTTGATTGGACATCCATAAGCACCGACGAGGATTATGTTAAACCATTAATTCTGCTATTTAAACGTAGAGCATGATGGGAAATAGACTTAAAATAGCATTAGCATTTTTACTTGCGGGAAGTTTTACCAACCTATTCTCGCAGTCCGACTATATTGCGTCCATTAAATCGAAAATAGACAGGGATACAATCCTTGTTGGCGACCAATTTTACTACACACTGGTGGTTAATGGCCAAAAGGGTGTGAAATTACAATTTCCTCAGGTTTCGGATTCTCTAGGAAATGGAGTTGAATTGATTGGCAAGCCCAAAATAGATTCTATTGTAACAGGTAATGATGTTACTATCACTTTACAATACCTGATTACAGCCTTCGATAGTGGACAACATATTGTTCCTGATTTGCCAATTGTGGCAAGTTTAAATGGACGAACTGATAGTTTAGTTGCCGAGAGGTCAACCTTTTTTGTGAATCCCGTTCCAAAAAGTTGTTCTCAAGAGGATATTTATGATATTAAACCTCCTATTCGTGAACCAATAACCATTTCGGAAATTGCGCCTTGGGCTGGGCTTGTTATTGCAATTGTTGCATTGGTTGGCTTCCTAATAATGTATTTGGAGAGTAGGAAGAAGAATAAACCATTCTTAAATATATTTAAACCTGCGGAACCGCCTCATCTTGTTGCTCTGCGCGAACTAAATAAAATTCGTGAGGAGAAACTGTGGAATACAGAGAATCATAAGTATTACTACACCCGCTTGGTTGATACTCTAAGAATATACCTTGAGGGACGTTTCGGAATTAATGCGCCTGAGCAGACCACTTCGGAGATTTTAAGCGAGGTAAATAGGGTAGATTATGCTTTTAATGGTTTGAAGGATCAATTGCAGGATCTCCTTTTCATAGCCGATTTGGTAAAGTTTGCTAAGCATACTCCATTGGTTGCCGAGAACGAAATCAACCTAAACTTTGCTATCGATTTTGTAAACAAAACAAAACTAGAGGAAGAGGTTAAAGTTGAGTCAACCAACGAAGTTACTACTCCTGTGCAGGAAACTATTGATGAACAAAAAAAGTTGAACTAAGATGTCGGGACTAGTTTTTGCAAATCCAAAGTTGCTGTACTTGCTTTTATTGGTACCATTAATGGTTGCTTGGTATATTTTTAGGCAAAAGGATACCAAGGCAAGTCTTCGAATATCTACATTGGGTGGTTTTAGTAACTCAAAACCTTCAATAAGAGTTTTACTCCGTCATTTGCCCTTTGCATTAAGGGTTGTTGCAGTAATTCTTATTATTGTAGCATTGGCACGTCCGCAATCAACTAATATACAGAAGAATGTTTCATCGGAAGGGATTGATATTGTTTTATCGTTGGACGTATCGGGAAGTATGCTTGCCCGCGATTTCAAGCCCGACAGGCTTGAGGCTGCAAAAGACCTTGGCATTAAGTTTATTAGCGGTCGCCGAACCGATAGGCTTGGATTGGTAATTTTTGCTGGCGAGAGTTTTACGCTTTGCCCGCTCACAACCGACCATGTTACCCTTATCAACATGTTCAAGGATATTAAACTTGGCGTACTTGAGGATGGTACTGCAATTGGCTCGGGTTTAGCCACAGCAATTTCCCGATTAAAAGAGAGCGAGGCGAAAAGTAAGGTAATCATACTTTTAACCGATGGAGTAAACAATAGAGGTGAAATTGCTCCGCTTACAGCCGCAGAAATTGCTAAAAGTTTTGGAATTAGAGTTTACACAATTGGTGTGGGGACTTACGGTACAGCACCCTATCCTTTTCAGACTCCTTTTGGAATCCAACTTCGTGATATCAAGGTTGAAATAGATGAAGAGTTATTGACAAATATTGCTCAGATGACCGGAGGCGAATACTTCCGTGCAGTGAATAATAAATCATTGGAGGAGGTTTACGCCAAGATTGATACTTTGGAGAAATCCAAAATAGAGGTTACTGAGTATAGCCGTAGGGAAGAGCGTTACAGACCTTATGTGCTAGTGGCATTTATACTGTTAATGGCCGAAATTATTCTTCGCCGTACATTATTGCGGAGTTTACAATAGTTGAAATTGATTAGAAAAATAGAAATAGCGTATGTTTAGATTTTCGAATCCTGAGTACTTATATTTACTTCTAGTCATTCCCGTATTGATTGCGCTTTACTGGTACACAGTTCGTATTCAGAAAGCCAACATCAAATTATTTGGTAAATTCGATACCGTACTAGGGCTTATACCTGACATGTCGTTTGTCCGTGGTTGGGTTAAAATGATATTTCTGTTCAATGCTTACCTATTTGTTGTTTTAGCATTGGCAGGGCCACAATTCGGTGCAAAACTCACCGAGGTTAAACGCAAAGGTATTGAGTTGATAATTGTCCTGGATGTTTCCAATAGTATGTTGGCCGAAGATATTCAACCAAACCGAATTGAACGCGCAAAGCAGTCAATTTCGCAGTTGGTAGATAGGTTAACAAACGACCATATTGGCCTAATTGTGTTCTCAGGCGATGCTTACGTTCAGCTGCCAATAACCAGCGATTATGCATCGGCCAAGATGTTCCTGTCGTCCATAAACCCTGGAATGGTTCCCAAACAAGGAACTGCAATTGGCAGTGCTATTGAACTGGCATCAAGTTCATTCAACCCAGAGTCCAAAACTAGTAAGGTTATTGTAGTTATTTCTGATGGCGAAAACCATGAGGACGACCCAGTTGAATCTGCCAAACTTGCTGCAGAAAACGGAATAGTTTTGCATACCATTGGAATCGGCTCACCCGATGGTGCTCCAATTCCATTAAGTGGAAATCAGAACTACCTTAAGGACGAAAACGGTGATGTTGTTGTTACCAAACTCGACGAGGAAACGCTTTCGAAGATAGCGGTTGTTGGAAATGGTAAGTACGTTCGTGCCACCAATACTCAACTTGGGCTTTTACCTCTATTCGAGAATATCAATAAGATGCAGCGCTCCGAGGTGAAAGATAAAGTTTACACTGAGTATAACGAGCAATTTCAGTACCTACTTGCAATAGCACTGCTTATTTTAATTGTTGAGTTCATAATTCTTGAACGTAAAAATAAATGGATTTCTGGTTTAAATCTGTTTGGTAACAAAAAGGGAGGTGAATTATGAAAAGGATAGCACTTATTTTTTCAGCACTAATCTTATTCGCAATATCTGTATTTGCTCAAACCGAGCGTAAATCAATACGTAAGGGTAATAACGCTTTTGAGGATAACGATTTTGTTGAATCGGAGGTGCAGTACCGTAAGGCATTGGAAGCGAATACTCACTCCTTCAAAGGAAAATTCAATCTCGCTGATGCCCTTTATAAACAGGAGAAGTACGATGAATCGTTAAAAACAATTGAAGAGATTAATCAGGCTGGTCTATCCAATGAGCAAAAAGCGATGATATATCATAATAAGGGTAATGCTCTTTTTAAGCAACAGAAGTTTCAGGAAAGTATTGATGCATATAAAAATGCATTAAGACTTAATCCGTATGATGCAGAAACAAAATACAATCTATCAGAGGCTCAACGTATGCTAAAACAGCAACAGCAGCAACAGAACAACGATAATAAGGATAATAAGGACAACAAAGACAACAAGGAAAATAAAGATAATAAGGATAACAAAGACCAGAACAAGGACGATAAGAAGGATAATCAGGATAAAAATAAAGACCAGGATAAGGATAAGCAGGACAATAAAGACCAAAAGCAGCAGGAGCAACAACCAAAAATATCAAAGCAGGATGCAGAGAGAATGTTGCAGGCAATTCAGAACAACGAGAAGGATATTCAGGAAAAAATGAAGCAGGAAAAAGCCAAGGCGGCTAAAGTGCGTGTAATTAAGAATTGGTAAGTAATCTACTTAATATATGATACGGAAACTACTAATTATTGCTCTTGTTTTTATTTCGAGTGTTACATTAGCCCAGAATGTAACCATTGAAGCGTATGCTCCCAATGTGGTGGAGCTTGGAGAGCAGTTTAGGTTAACCTATACACTAAGAGTTCGACCCACATCGTTTAATCCACCTGCTATTGCTGATTTTGATGTAATTGCTGGGCCAAGCACATCGAGCAGTACCAGTATTGAGGTAATTAATGGAAAGGTTATCCAAAACCAATCGATCACCTACACATATATATTAGAGGCAACTAAGGAGGGTAAGTTTAACATTGAAGGTGCCGAAGCCATAATTAATGGCGAAAAAGTCAAGTCTAATTCATTATCAATTGAGGTTGTAAAAGTATCGTCAAATACACGTCAAAATAACCAAACCACCAAGCAACAAACTAATGGTGCCGATTTACCTAACGATGAGCTATTCGTTACAGTCGAAACCAATAAAAAGACAGCTTATTTAGGAGAGCCTATTCTCGCTACACTGAAAATATATACTCGAGTACAAATTGTAGGTTTCGAAGATTATAATTATCCAACTTTTGATAATTTCTGGAGCCAAGTTGTTGACATTAAGCAAGATATTTATTTTGATCGAGTGAATTTAAATGGTAAGATTTATAGTGTGGGCACTATTCGCAAGTATTTACTTTTCCCTCAAAAATCTGGTAAGATTGAAATTAATCCTTTCGAGACAGTTGTAATATACCAGGGTCGTTCAACGCGACCACAGTCAATATTTGACGAATTTTTTGGTGGAGTTGAGAGTTATCGTAAACGTTTGGTTAGTAAATCTATTAGTTTAAACATTAGGCAGTTGCCCGATAATGCTCCAGAATCTTTTGTTGGAGCTGTAGGTGCATATAAAATTGATGCTAGTACCGATAAAACCAAGTTGAAAACCAATGATGCTATCACTGTTAAGTTAAAAATTTCGGGTAGTGGAAATTTAAAGCTGATAGGAACGCCAAAGGTTGAATTTCCTGCAGGTTTTGAACTATTCGACCCAAAAGTAAGCGATAATATCAATACAACGGCCAATAACACTTCGGGCACTAAAACCATTGAGTATATTGCAATTCCTCGCTCAGCGGGAACTTTTGAGATACCTCCTGTAGAATTTACATACTTCGATTTGAATAAGGAATCATATGTTACTTTACGCTCAAAAGCAATGCCTATTGAGGTTTTGGCCGATTCTACTGTGGCGTCGGGTGTTATGATTACAGGTTACAGCAAGGAGGACGTGAAGTTTATTGGCAAGGATATTAGGTTTATTAAAACAAGTCACTCAAAATTACTTCCTATTAACTCATTTGTGGTAACATCAGGGATCTATTTTTTCATCTACATCATACTAATAATAGCTTTCCTCTCATTCTGGTATTTGTACAGCAAACACCGCGAGCAAATGACCGATTTGAGCATTGTGCGTACACGTAAGGCTAGCAAGACGGCTCAAAAACGCCTTAAGGAGGCAAGTATTATGTTAAATCAGGACAACGCGGAAAAATTCTATGAGGAAATTCATAGGGCGCTTTGGGGATATACAGCCGATAAACTCAGCATTCCTATTGCAAATCTCAATTCCGATAGGGTTAAGGAAGAACTTGTAAAACGTAATGTTGATAATATTGATATTGAGGAATTTATAAGAATAATTGATGCGTGCGAATTTGCTCGATTTGCTCCGAATAGAGAGCATTCGCAAATGGATGCACTTTACGAGGCTACTTACACCTTGATTTCGAAGTTTGAGCAAACATTAGGAAAAGCAAAATCGAATCTTTGGTAAAACTGTATCAACTATGACAAAAAGAATATTTATAACATTCACATTGATTGGTGCTACTTTGGGTTCGTTACTTGCCCAAAAGCCACAAATGTTGATTGAGAAAGCGGATAAACTATATACTGAGGGTAAATATCAGGATGCAATTAGCAATTACGAGGCTATAGTAGGACAGGGGTTGCAGAACGCAGAGCTATACTACAACCTAGGGAATGCCTACTTCAAGATGAAGAATATTCCTGCGGCCATTCTTAATTACGAGCGTGCACATCTTCTAAATCCTGACGATGAGGATATAAACTTTAACTTGGATTTAGCGCGAACCTACACTGTTGATAAAATTGAGGTTCTGCCCGAATTCTTCTTAGTATCGTTTGTTAAAGGTTTTAGGAATTGGTTTAGTTCAAATTCATGGGCCTATATCGCTCTTATCTCATTTGCGTTGATGCTTTCGCTTGCATTATTCTTTTGGTTCTCCCGTAGTTTCGAAATTCGTAGGTATGCATTTGGTGTTGCCGTGTTTTTATCGATGATATTCGTGGTATCGTTAGTTTTTAGTATAAGCCAAAAGAATCAGGTTGTTAAACGCAACAGCGCTATAGTTTTCGCACCGGTTGTTTCGGCAAAAAGTTCGCCCGACGAATCGGGTAAAGACCTGTTTATACTGCACGCAGGAACAAAGGTTGAATTGATTAGACCCGTAGGAGAGTGGTGTGAGGTTAAAATTGCCGACGGCAATAAGGGTTGGATACCAAAAACTTCATTTCAGAAAATATAGTCTATTGAACACAGATAAAGCAGATTAAAAACAATACACTGATTTAATCCGTGCTATTTGTGTCATCTGTGTTCTAATTTCATTCTAACTTCATCTTTCGTATCTTTGCTGTCTTAATTTCTAGCGATTGAAACAAGCAAAAGACTTTACTACAGGGAACATTGGTAAGCAAATTTTCAGTTTGGCTTTACCAATTATGGGTACTGCGTTTATCCAAATGGCATACAATATGACCGATATGCTTTGGATAGGCCAAATTGGTAGCGATGCCGCAGCTGCAGTTGGTGCTGCAGGTTTCTTTTTATGGTTGGCTAATTCATTTGTATATACCACTAAAATTGGTGCAGAGGTTACAATTTCGCAGAGTTTGGGCTCTGGAAATGGGCATATGGCTTTGCGTTATGCCCGTCATGCTTTGGTTATTGCCATTGTTATGGGTATTATTTATGGCTTATCATTATATACCTTTAGTTCGAGCCTAGTATCATTTTTCCAACTCAATAACGAAACTGTGAATAGCAATATGGAGGCTTACCTCCGAATTATTGCGTTTGGCATGCTATTCACTTTCGTAAATCCTACATACTCTGGCATGTACAATGGAAGCGGTTTATCCAGAATTCCATTTAAAGCCAATGCAATAGGCTTGGTTATAAACATCATTCTTGATCCTTTGCTTATATATGGAATAGGACCATTCCCCCGAATGGAGGTTGAAGGTGCAGCATATGCAACTCTTATTTCGCAGGGTGTTGTTACTGTTGTGTTTTACTTTTACTCGCGCTCTCAAAACTCACCTTTCCGCGATATGCTAAAGGGTTTTGTTCCCGATAAAACTTTATTTGCAAAAATATTCCGATTAGGAGTTCCTGTTTCCTTGCAGA
>WBUV01000139.1 GCA_008933525.1 Bacteroidales bacterium
TTGACGAATTGCCATTGATTCGAGCTTATCAACGTACTGTTTCTCCATCTCTTCGGGAGGGCGCTCTCCTGACCGTACCTCAATGAATAAGCGGGGATTATTTAGATCGGGGAAAAGATCAACTCCAAGTTTGTCGTAGGAGAACCACCCCAAAACACCTACTCCGAGAATAATCATCAGAATGGATACAGGGTAGTCAACCGCGAATTTTGCAATTTTTTTCATTATGAAAATTTTGAATAAAACCTAAATCAATTATTATGAGATTACCTCTTCTCTCCTACCTGCAATGAATCTAATGCGAGTATTTATTACAAAGCAACCTCAGATTTTAATCATTGAAAGTTATCGGATTACCTTTACCTTAGAGTTATCCTTAAGAGTTTCAAATCCTTTTACAACAAGCCTGTCGTCCTTGCTTAAGCCAGTTAGGATTTCAACGTTATTTCCATTCTCAATACCAGTTGTTACCTCGCGCTGGCGAGCGATAGTCTTATCGACAATGAACAGGTACTTAACATCATTATTGCGCATAACCAAGTCCTTTGAAACTACAAAGGTGTTCTCCTTTTTCAGTAGAATGATATCTGCATTAACGAACATTCCTGGCTTTAAGCGAAGATCTGGGTTGCTCACATCAATCCGTCCCTTGAAAGTTCTTGTTTCGGAGCTAATTGCAGGGGATAAATCCGAAACAGTTCCCCAAAGAGTATCCTTCTGAATATTGTAACTGGTTAAACGGGCTTTCATTCCACTTTTCAAATCGCTAACGTACTTTTCAGGAAGACTAACCTCAATATACATTTGGTCGTATTCCATAACTGTAAAAATTGGCAAACCTGCAGCAATACGAACATTTTGTGTGTAGTAGGGTTGTTCAACAATTACACCATCGAATGGCGATGAAATCTTCATTTTTGCCAGTTTAATCTTCGAGTTCTCGAAGTCGTACTTTGCGTTGGTAAAACTTACTTCGGCATTTCTCAACTCACGTTGTGTAACACCACCTTTTTCATAAAGCGATTGTTGCTTGGTGAACTCCTGCTGAGCTATATCGAGGTTTAACTTTTTCGATTCAATGGCTATTGAGTTCTCGTATTCTGGATCATCGAGTGTTACAATTGGCTCACCTGCTTTTACCTTATCGCCTAACTTATACTTATTACCAGTTCGTGGATTTGTGTTTAACTTATATATACCCGAAATTTCCGATTTAAATTCGGCTTTCTGCATTGGAAATACTGTTCCATTGGTATTAATAACCTTTTCGATAGATGTAGGAGTAACTGTAACAACTGAAACTGGAATTTCTGGCTCATTGGTCTGATTATCCTCAGAGTTACCACACGATGCAACTATTATTGATGATGCTAATAGGAATATAATATTCTTTGTTTTCATATATGTTAGTTATTTCTGGTTACTAAATAGGTCTGTAGGAACTAATGGTTGATTCTTCTCAAAATCATATAGTGATTGTATTTTAAGATTAAGCAACTCAAGTTTATAGTTTATTTGTGCTTGTACTAGCGACATCTTCTTTTCCGAAAGTTGGTTCTGGTAAAGTTTAAGGTCCATACTAGTTAAATCGCCGTTTCGATAACGCTCAAGGTTAATTTCGTAGGTTAATTGTGCATTCTTTTCGTTTTGCTTAGCAATATCGATCTGAGTAAGAAGATTCTGAATATTTCTGTAAACCTTTCGAATATTTAACTCAATTTGAATTTTTTGATTCTCCAGGTCTAGTTCAGATGATTTGATAACTGCCTCCTGCGCTCTAATTCTTGATTTTTTTTCGCCCCAATCGAAAATAGGAATATTGAATGTTACAGATACCTTTGGACTCCGAGTTGGATTATCGTAAGTATTTGCTAACGCTTCGTTTTCGCCAAAGAGCCCGATCGAAAGGTTAAGGTCTCCCTTAAAGTCGTTTATTGCTTTCGTTTTAATAAGATCGAACTGAGAGTTTTCAATGCTAATTTGCTTTTGACGAAGCTCCATTCTTGCTTCAAGCGCATGTTGAACAGCAATTGCCATGTCAACCTGTGTAGGAGTAATACTTATATCAGCCAAGGTTATCACTTCATCCTTAAGCTGTATCCCTATGAAACTTTTAAAATCATCCTTAATGTTTTCAAGTTCAACCTCCCTATTCTGGAGGCTTGATTTTGCATTCATTAGGTTTAGCTCTGCTTGGTATAATTGCTCTTTAGCAGCTAAGCCAGCATTCACTTTATTCGAAATGATATCGTGGCTCTGCTGGGTTTTTTCCAATTCATCCTTTGCTATAGCAAGGCTCATCTGAGCCATGTATACCTGATAAAAGTACTGGCTAACGCTTTTCTCAAGACTAAGCATCTGCATTGTATAGCTCAGGTTAGCATTCTCGTAGTCGAGTTCAATCCCTCTAAGTTCTAGTTTCCTCTTGTTGTAGGTAAAAAGTGGTTGACTAATACTAAGGTAAAGATTATTGCTGAACGATTTAGTAGTTGATCCTATAATACTTCCATCTAGGGCAGTCCTTTCATTAAAGTTTTTCATCCAGCCAAATTCGTTATTCAGAGAAATGGTCGCATCGGTTGGGAGAAAAGGCTGAATTATAGAAAATGTCCCGCTTGATTTTGTATGTTCACTAGTGAACCATTTTGAATTATACTCATCGAATTTTCGTTCGTTTGAGTATGAAAATGGTGTTACTCCTAGTTCAAATCTTGATTTTAATGATGCTCTTTGCGCCTTTAGCGATTGCTTATATCTCTCAAGGTTAAGTAGCGACTGCTGTATGTCTGGGCTATTCTGCCCAGCAATTTCTAGTGCTTTTTCGAGGCTTATCAATGTTTGTCCATTTGCCTGGTAATAGACCACCGATAAAGCAATGAATACAATTGGTATTAGAGTTTTTCTATACATAGTTTTAATATATATTATTTTGTACATCTCATTGGCTTTGCTAAAGTTTAACCGCTTTAATGGCATCAGCAACCACAACCCTTGCATTTGATTTATTGTTAAGTTCAACCATAGTGTTCTCGGGCGAGCAGTAGTAAGTGCCGAGTAAAACCCAACCACCATCATTGTCATTTCCGTTTACCATTATATTATTTACACCATCATCGGTTGTTACGGTATAGTGGTATTCTCCCAAATAGTCGTTATCTTCCTCATTCTTTGCTTTTGGGATATAGGTATAAATATCGTATTGGCCTTTCTCTTTAATCGGAATTGTCCAGAAGGCTTTTGACTCTCCCTTTCCGGAGCGAACAGCAACAGCAGAGTGAAGGTATTGCCCATAGAAAGTAGAGTTTATATATTTTCCCCACTTACCACTTACTGACCATGTTAAGAACCCTTGATACTCATCGCCAGGGATACTAATTTTGTTTGCTAGCTTCACGAGGAGTCCTTGTGCCGAAATGTTTTGAACTGTAAACAAACTATCCTCATTATCCACAATAATTTCATTTAACTCATCCCAATTATTAAGCGGTTCAACTTTCTCCTCGTTGGCGGCTTTAATGTAATCGTTTTTCTCAGCCTTCATTATGGATATCTCCTGCTTAACAGGGACGTTCTTTGATGCATTTGTATTAATAATAACAGCCGAAGGCTGTTTATCCGTCAGAATACTAATCGTTTTAAATTGGTTCAACCCAACATCAAATGTTTTATACTCTATATTACTACTCTCATCGTTACCAGTTTCACGAATTGCAATCTTTACAATACCTTCAATATCTCCATCGTTACCTATAACAGCTCTAGTTAGGTAATGCTGTCGTTCGCCGTCAGAAACTTTGAATGCCTCAACACTTCCAATTCTAAACCCGGGTAACTTATCTGATTTTAGCCAGAATTCAAGTAATGTTCTCACATCGTGCCCAGTCTTTTCTTTGATTAACGAACTGAACTCACTGAACTGAATTGTTTGACTTTTATGTTTCGAGAAAAGTTCTAAGAGTATCTCCTCAAACTGCGCTTTGCCAATTCTTTTCTCAAGTAACGAGAATAGCGCATCGCCCTTCAGCATAATAAGGTTATCTGCAAGATTATAGTACTCCGAATTGAGCATTATATCGTTTAAACTTTTCTTTTGTAGCAGCAGAACTGCTTTTTCCTCTTCGCCAAACCCAAACGAATATCTATTATCTTTTCCTGTTATAGCTTTCTTTTGATAGTAGGATCCTAATAGAGTATTGAAAATTGGGTACTCCTCTGACTCAACGGGATGGTTGAAAGCGTAAAACTGATCGAATATGAAGAACGGATTTACAACCTCTTCCTCAATTAATGTATTGTTTCGGAAGTTGAAACTATTTCTTTCAATTTTCTTTGAGAAACTGTTTAGAAAACTATTCAACTCTTCAACCTTGAGCTCTTTATCGCTCTTACCCCTTGATTGGCCCCAATCTTTTTTATTCTTGAAATTTCGTTCAAACCTGAAAATACGATTTTGACCACCTCCTTCAGGAACGAATATAAGTTCAGGCTGGAGCATTTCTGTATGATTTGACCAAAACCGTTGAATTGATGTTACTTGAATAGGAACTTCCACAAGGCATAACCTGTTAAAGGGATACTTAATATTCAACTTCAGGCTATAATCTTCAAATGCCTTGTATATAATTCCCTGTGCAGTATCCTTAATCTCCGAGAAAAATTTTGAATAAAAGTCAACACCTGACCTATGATAAACTCCAATATCTGGTTGCTGATTTTCATAACTCTTCTTTACATATTCCCCAATTACAATAGAAATTCCCGGAAGTAAATTTTCGTTATGGAAACTTGTTTTATTCGCTATTTTACTAGTTGATCCTTGGGAAATAACCGTGAGTTTTTCGTTTGTTGTAACCTCTAAATAATACTTACTGAAATTAGGAAGCATCCAAAGTGCATTCTTATGATTAAATCCAACGGTAGATGTAGGGTACCAATTGCTCTCAGGCGTTAGAAAAACAAAACTATTAGAAACGTAACTGTACACTTTCCCAATGTTAACCATATCAGCATCTTGTTCCTTCTTTCTAGTTTTTTCATCGATATCAATATAGCAAGCCTCATCGCAAACTAATCCTTGGTATGATATATTGATTTCTATTGAATCGTTTGAACTTAATGGTTTTGATAATTTTACTAAAGCTAGATGAACATCTCTTGTGAAATTAATATCTCGATTGTTAACCTCAATTTTTGATATTATTAAACCCGGATTCAGCGAAAGAATAAGAGTGTCGATTGACTTATTGGTTTTATTAATTGCTTTTATTGAACTTTCAGCAACAATATTTTTATCTATATGTTTCAAATTTATTCCCTGCGATACAATTGATACGCGATTGTAACTTGCATACTTGTTGTTTACACTAACCATCTCTTTTCTTAGCTCTTCGCCTTTCGTCGATTCGTTAACGTGGATTGTACCCAAAATAACTCCACCTGCTAAAAAAACTACTGCCAATAAAAGCGGATATACATTGGAAAATGGCTTATTCGGGAGCCGCCATAGTTTGTAGATTGAAAATGTTATAAACGAGAGCCCAAGCAGAGTATACATTCCCCTATGAATAAGCAAAAGTTTTAGATTAACAAAACCGATAAAACCTGAGTAGAGCATAGGAATGTTATACACCATATAATCGAAAAGATAGTAGTACTGGTTTTTGAGGTAGAACATGGTCAGAAAAACATAGCCCACAAGCACCGCAAAGGTTACTGCCTGATTCTTAATTATATTCATCAGCACGAATGATAATCCTATAATAAATATCAGGGTTGGCACTGAAATCAGAAAGAAGTAAAGTATGTATGCCGACCAACTAATAGTATTAAACCCTACAATTATATTGAAAACAAGGGCTAATCCAAGAATTATGAGATTCAGCGTGGTAAAAACTATAAGATTTCCAAGCAGTTTCCCAATAACATAATCGCCATTGGACATCGAACGGGTGTAAATAACCTCGGTTGTATCGAGTTTTTTGTCGCGTTTTAAAAAATCGGAGGCTAGGAATATTGCTATAATAGCCTGAACCACATTGTAGAACATCAAGTTTGAGTAAGGTATTGCCGATGTTACGGCTTGCTGAATTTGACCTTCCTTGAATACAATCATTGCAAGGTTGTAAAAAAAGATCGTACCAAGCATCAGGATGCCAAGAATTCGGAAAAACCAACTGCGAAAAAGGATTTTTGCCTCGAATTGAGCGATAGTTCTTATTTGATGTAATGAAAGCATAACTTGCTAATCTTCTTGGTCAATAATAACTTCGATGTTTTTTTGCGCATACTTATCCATAAAGTAAACATATGCATGCTCAAGATTTGGCTCAACAGGTAGCCCCTTGAACGGGGATGGATCATCAGCAACAACTTCAATTTCCCAACCCTCATCAACAGGAATGGTTGTGGTAATTGGGAATAGAGCACTAATTCTATCCATCTCGTCGTTGTTAACGGTCATCTTCCAAATTTTTCCATTCGATGATGAAACAAGATCTTCGGGAGATCCATTAAATGCAACCTTGCCATTGGAAAGTAAAGCCATGTTTCGGCATGTACTGGAAATATCGGCAACAATGTGGGTCGAAAGAATAATTATTACATCGTTAGCACTGATGGTCGAGAGCAAGTTCCGGAAACGAATTCGCTCCTCGGGATCTAATCCAGTTGTTGGCTCATCTACTATAATAATTTTAGGATCATTTATTAGTGCTTGCGCAATTCCCAATCTACGCTTCATTCCTCCAGAAAGTTTATTTGCTTTACGATCGCGAGCTTCGTAAAGACCAACGGTTTCGAGCATTTTCCCAACTGCATTCTTGCGAGTTTTGCTATCCTTCATCCCCGATAAACGAGCACCATAATCAAGAAACTCAAAAGTGGTAAGGTTCGAGAAAAATCTAAAATCTTGTGGTAAATAACCAAGCATCTTGCGAATCTCCTGCCTATGCTTAGAGGCATCAAGCCCATCAACCAGAACCATACCCTCCGATGGTTCAAGAAGTGTTACCAAAATACGCATCAGGGTGGATTTTCCGGCTCCGTTTGGGCCCAATAGCCCAAACATTCCACTATCAATTGTAAGGTTTACACTGTCTAAAGCCTTGTTTCCGTTAGGATATCTTTTTGATAAATTTTGAATTTCTATTCTCACAACTTATTTATTTTATTCAAATATTTAATAATCAATATATTATTTAAAACTATACTTAACAAGGTATTTATTACATACAAATATAGCATACTTTTAAGTATTATGTATAGCATAGTATATTAATTTAACAGATTTTATCAATTAGCGTATAATTAATATCCCACTGATTAATAATACTATAAATACTAATCATAGAAGTATATTTTACTTGTGGGGTCCTTTTTCATTAAAATCTCTTCCAGCTGATAACTATAAATGGATGAATTATTAGATAAAACACCAAGAATTTTTTTGGAAGAAGTTCTTAAATATGCATTGGAACTGCAAAGATTAACCTTTATACTGTCGACTCTGAATCTATTAGTATTAATACTAGAATGATTAACTGCTACAATATTTAAAAAATTAATAGCGAATAAAGTATCTTTACTCATATCAAAGCATACGTAACTACTATCAATACGTAAGTTCAACTCTGAATTATTAATGTGTTCAATTGTGATATTTGAATTTTTCAGTTGAATACTATTAAGAGAATCTTTAAAAAAAAGTTTAACCGCATTATAC
>WBUV01000140.1 GCA_008933525.1 Bacteroidales bacterium
ATCCATATCAACAATATCAAGAACTTCATCAACACTGCTCTTTGGAACTCCATAGTAGCGCTGCGCTATGCGGAGATTCTCCTCGCCAGTTAAATGACCATAAAGCGATGGCTGCTCTACAAATCGACCAAGGCGTTTTAAAACTTCCAGCCGATTTTTCGTAACATCTTCGCCAAATAGAAATTCAGTATCGGGCTCAGCACGAAAAAGGTTGAGTAGAACCCTAATAAACGTTGTCTTTCCTGCTCCGTTTGGGCCTAAGAATCCGAAAAGACTACCTTTAGGTACTGTCAGACTAACATTCCGGAGAATTTGTGTTGACCCAATTCCAAAGGATAAATTTTTAGTTTCAATAATCGATTTATTTTCCATCATACTTTTAAATTTTACTCAAAAGTCGTTCAGCATTCGTCTAATTGCAAATAAATTACACCACAAGGGCAGGATTGGGTACAAAAAGCATACACATAAACACAAAGGCGTTTGTACTTAAATTTCAGCTGTTGGTACATCAATTTTGCCAAAGGGTACTTTTTGGACTCAATTTGCAACGAGCCTATAACTTTTCTTAGTAATTTGGCACTATGCAAAAAAACAAAAAACGCAAATACTACATAGCGGGCCATATTATTGCATGGATACTACTATCGATGCTCCCGTTCTATTTCAACGCAAAGACCTTGCTTAGCCAACCCGACTTTGTAATAGAATGGTTCAAGGGTGTTGCCCTGAACATATTTTTATTCTATATTTTCTATGGATTTGTTAACCCCCGATTCTTAAATCAAAAGAAATTATTTCAGTTTATAGGCATTAGTCTTTTTGTAATTCTACTATACGCGGTAATTAAATACGAATTATACAAATTCAACATCCTCGATAATGGGAGTAAAAGGCCTGTAACATACGAGAGGATATTTACCGAATCAATTGTAAATACAATATTCGCAGGCCTTGCAATTTTCTTGAGTTTGGCTGAGAGCTGGTTTTATGCACAGCAATATCAGCAGCAATTGGAGAAAGAGAAACTTGAGAGCGAATTAAAAATGCTTCGGTTCCAAATTAATCCTCACTTCCTATTTAACACACTGAATAACATACACACGCTGGTTTATAAAAAGTCCGATGATGCGCCAAGCGCCGTAATGAAACTTTCGGGATTGATGCGATACATGCTATACGAATCGGATAGCGATTTTGTACCTTTATTAAAAGAACTAGAGTACATCGGAAACTTTGTGGAATTGCAAAAACTAAGACTTACCAATTCCGACAATGTAACCTTTATGGTAGAAGGAAACCCCGAGAATAAAAGCATTGCACCACTGTTGATTGTTCCATTTATTGAAAATGCTTTTAAGCATGGTATACTCTCCTCCAAGGAAACATATATTGATATAAAAATATACATCTACAATAATTCGCTTAACTTTATTTGTATCAACAAATACACGGATGCTGAATCGACGGTAAATAGCGGAGTAGGATTAGAAAACGTAAAAAAACGATTAACGCTTCAGTATCCCGATAAGCATCATTTACAGATTGATAAATCGGGCGACTTTTTCAATGTAAAACTTCAACTGTCAATTTAACTTTATGAAGATTCGATGCATAATTATTGATGACGAGCCGCTTGCCATTGAAATCTTAGAATCGTACATCGAAAAGATTCCATACGTGGTGTTGATGGGCAAATTTTCCAATGCGATAGAGGCGCTTCAGTATTTAAAAACTAATAAAGTTGATTTGATGCTCTTGGATATTCAGATGCCTGAATTAACAGGAATTCAGCTAATGAAAGTTCTGGACATTCCTCCGCTTGTGATTTTTACCACTGCATACGATAACTACGCAATAAAAAGTTACGAGTTGGATGCAGTTGATTACCTTCTGAAACCCATTGAGTTCGACAGATTCTTAAAAGCAGTTGAGAAAACCTGGAAAAGGATGGAACGAGCACTACATCCCGACAGTAATACCACAGAGTTGACAAGCAACAAAGACTCCTCCATTTTCATCAAAACTGAGCATAGGGTTCAGCGTGTAGAAGTTGCCGAGATCCTATATATTGAGGGAATGAAAAACTACCTTAGAATAGTTACTAAGAACGAGAAATTTATGACTCTACAAAACTTCAAGAGTATACACAGCATGCTCCCCAGCAGCCAGTTTGTTAGGGTTCATAAATCGTTTATTATTTCTATTGATAAAATTGATAGTGTTGAAAAAGGAAGGATAAGAATTGGAAAACAAATAATTCCGATTGGAGATACTTACAGAAAAGATTTCGAAAGTTTGATAAAACTTAAACAGGAATAATTACAGAAAATGTGGTTCCCTTGTTAACCTGAGATTTCACCTGAATTTCGCCACCAAGTTTTTCCACAAACTCCTTACAGGTAACCAAACCAATACCCGAGCCTTTTTCGTTTTCGGTTCCCCTGGTAGTATTATAGCCCGAAAACACGTTCTCCAATTGTTGTGGGTTCATGCCAATACCTGTATCAGAAATGGAAATTTCGATAAACCCATCGTTAATGGCAGCATGGATGGATATTATGCCACTCTTAAACGAAAACTTTATGGCATTGGAGAGAATGTTCCGAACCACAATTGCAATAATATCCGGATCGGTTTCGACCATTAATTCGTGCGGTACATCCTCATTAATACGAATATTCTTCTTCATCCACATAGGGCGAAGAACATTCATTTGTTTTTGAATAATGGCATCAACAGGAACTAATCGCAACTTTGGCTTAATATCGCTCACATTTAAATTTGCCCAATTCAGAAGATTTTCAGTTAAATCGTAGAGGTTATGAGCCATTTCATTCAGGAGCTGGAGCCTAATGTGAAAGTATTCTTTATCGTTAAAATCCTCCTCAAAATTATTTAGCATTAAATCGGTAATTCCCATAAACGCATTAAATGGGCTTTTCAAATCGTGCGATACAATGGTGAAAAGTTTATTTTTAACATCGTTCATGTGATGGAGCTGGTTATTCTGCTCCTCCAGCTCCTTTTGTTTCTTGATTACCTCAAACTTCAACTCTTTATTCTGAGCAATGAGTGCACTAAGGGGTACGCTTTCGCCCTCAGTTTGTTCAACTGCAGGTTGCGACCAATGACCATGAACCAACTTCCACTCGCCATTTTCTTTCTTAAGAATAGCTGTTGTTCTATTGTTACTATACTCGTAATCTCCATTGGGGGTAACAAAGTGCATATCAACAATTGTCATCAAATAGGCAACATCGTCGCACAATGGAAAAACCTTAATGCTTTTAAACTTATACTTCATAGGTTCCGAGGCCTGCTCAAACTCCCTCTCGAACAGAGCAATAGAATCTTTTGCAGAATAAGAATACTCGTCAATTCCAGTACCTATCATAGTTATTGAGTTGGAAAAGTAATTTAGCATACCAGCCCAATTGCGCTTGGTATAATCCTCGAAATACCTCAGATATGCATTTTTTACATCCTCTTCCATTTCACAATAACGAATATTATTCACCAAAGATAAGATCATTGAAGCATAAGAAAAAATTTAAAAAAAGTTTTTTAGAAATCCGGCACGTAAAAGTAAGAGCCTAACCCAAAAGTATACAGCAAATTCCCGACAAAAGCATGCTCAACAAAAACCACCATCAACGATCTATGCTTTGAGTAAGACGAGGCCCAATAAAAACCTACCAGCATTGTACATACCACTGCAATCCAATTCCTAAATATGATATGCAGAAAGCCGAATAGAATTCCGTTAAGAAGCACCATCACTTTTTCGTTACTAAATATCGATTTATACCGATAGAAAAAGAAGGAACGGTAAATTAACTCCTGAGTAAAGGCCGACCAAATAGGATAAAAAATCATTATGGCTATCCACAGATGAGGGTTGTTTTTGGGCAAGTAAAAAAGTCGATCGGGAATAAATATTATTGTCAGGATATAAACTACACAAGTTGCAATGAACATTCGAAGCAATAACCACCGCCATCCGGAATAGCCATTGAATCCAAACTCTTTTCGGTTAAACTTCCTTGAAAAGAGCAAATAAGTCAACGCCACTAAAAATACCACCAGCAATGGTATTGCTTTAGGACCTGGAATAAAGTCGAAATAAAAAAGCAAAGGGATTAATACAAATAAACCAACCAGTTCAAAAACCTTATATAAGCGCATTGCTTTCAGTATTTGTTGTGAAGCATAAATTTATCAAATATTTATTGATGAAAAAAACCGGGCACAAAAGTGCACCGGCCTTCACGAGAGATATAAACCACCAAAAGCTATTTAAAACGATGAGATATTTATACTGTAACTCCCCTTTGCATCCTGTGTTGATATGGTTACCTTCCAAGTACCGACAAACTCTTTCATATCTTCTTCCTTAAGTCTTTTGCTCCAGCGAACATCGGCAACAGGGCTTACCTTTAACTCCTGGTAAACTTTTTTGTCTGGCTTAGTGAATATCACTTTCAAACTACCGGACTCCAAGGCCCCAGAGAAATTCAAGAATATTCCTTTGCCTTTTTCAGGAATGGAAAATTCAAAATCGCCAGTGAATGTTGTCGATTCCCTCAATCTTTTACTTATATTAAAAGAGGTATTATCGCCTCGCGAGTGTCTTTCAGAGAAATCGCCATCGAACAAATAAATTGGTGGAGTCGGAACATCTGGAATTGTAATGCTGAAATCCTTTCCGGAGAAGAAGTCCCTGTGAGGCATCCAATCGAACTCTTTCAATTCTGATAACTTCTCAATTTCCTGAAATGCTTTGGACTGCTCCTCCATTGCTTTGGACTGCTCCTCGAGTAACCGTTGAAGTTCAAACTCGTATTCTGCTTTCGATTGCTCTGCAATGCTATCGAGTTCCTTTTTTTGAAGTTCCTTTTCCTTTTTCTTTTTAGATTCATCCTTGGTTGTCTTATTCTGGGCATAAGCATTATTAATGCTAAGCGATCCTACAAGAATAAGGATAATTAATTTTGATATTAGAGTTTTCATAGTGCGTTGTTTTATGATTACGAAAACAAAATTACAATGGACAAACCCGAATCTGAGTTAACGAAATGTTAATGATGAGTTAATGGTAAACTCGAAATCATATTTCGAGTAAATTAGCTCATGGAATTCCATAAAACAAATGCAATGCGCAATAAAAGGTTATTAATTGGGGCTTCGGTAATATCAATCCTTATTTACATTGGGGTATTATCCTTCCTGCTCATTAAAATATACAACCAGGAAAACGAGAAATTCAACTTTAAGTACCGCGAGATTGTCGACAAGTCGGTTGAATGGATGTTGGCAAACAACAAAGGCAACGGGTTCGAAAAGGCAAACTATATACTCGATGGTGTATCGCTGAACTTTGTCGATTTCATCAGCAAAAACAAAATTATTGACACAGTAGAGTTTAACGAAACAATCTACAAACAGTTCTCTAAGATCTTAGATAACTACCAAACTGTAGATTCAAACCTAATAAGTTTTTTAAAACTCCAGAAGTATAACATTCCCTTTAAATCCACTCTAATTATACAGGAATTAAAACTTGTCGATTTCGAAAAAGTACTCTCAATAAAAAAGGTTGATGAATCAAATGTTATCACAAACGAAAGGTTACCGAGCGAAAATGCTGTTTTAGTTTACCAGTACCAGTTCGTAGGAAATCACTTCAATATGCGAGTCGATTACTATATCGATTTCAGTAATAAAAAGGAAGAAGTACTAAACAGGGTTGCACTTTCGGCAATACTTGCAACCTTCTCGCTTTTTGTTATAACCATTGTATTCCTGTTAACCTTACGCAACCTGTTAAAGGAAAAGAAACTATCGCAAATGAAAACCGATTTCATCAACAACATGACTCACGAGTTAAAAACGCCTCTTTCAACCATCTCAATTGCATCGCGTTCCCTTGAAAATCAAGAAATTCTTAATAGTCCCGAAAAAGTAGTTGAAACAGCCAAAATTATTTCGCGACAGAACACACATCTATCAAAACAAATAAACCACCTACTCGAAATAAGCAAGTGGGAACGTGGCCAATTTGAGCTGGATAGGAAATGGGTTGATATTAACAATTTAGTTAAAGGAATTGTAGAATCCTTTCGGTTGGAGAATAAGGATAAGCAAATTGAAATTGACGAAAAGTATACCGAAGAATCAGTAAAAATAAGCATTGATGAAACAATGATTACTTCGGCAATAATAAACATTTTAACAAACGCAGTTAAGTATAACAGTAGCACTCCCAAAATATCAACCAGAATTTGGATTGATAATGGACTGAACATTTCAATAACCGATAATGGAATTGGAATACCCAAGGATGAAATCGTACACATTTTCGATAAGTTCTACAGAGTCTCAACTGGCAATATTCACAACGTCAAAGGCCTTGGACTTGGACTTTTTTATGTTAAGCAAATTATTGAGGCACATAAAGGGGTTATTAGTGTTACAAGCAAATTGGGTCAAGGCAGTACTTTCAACATAAAATTACCAATCGATGGAAAAAACTAGAATTCTACTGGCAGAGGACGATAAAGATTTGGGTAACATTCTTGCCCAGTACCTTCAACTTCAGGGGTACGATGTTTCGCTTGTACGCGATGGGAATGAAGGTTGGAGTAAATTTGAAGTTTCGGAGTTCGACCTTTGTATACTCGATGTGATGATGCCGTACAAGGATGGGTTTGAACTTGCAGAGCAGATACACCACAAATCGCCTAAAACACCTTTCATATTCCTAACTGCAAAAGGATTAAAGGAGGATAAGATTAGAGGATTAAAACTTGGCGCCGACGATTATATATGCAAACCATTCGATGTAGATGAACTGGTGATAAGAATCCAAAACATACTAAAACGAACTGGAATTGACGATTCCGACAAGTTCGAACTGGGAGAGTTCTCTTTACATTATAACGACTTGCGCTTGAAAGGTGCAAATACCGAATTGGCATTAACAACAAAGGAGGCTAAACTGCTGAAATACTTCATCCGCAATCAAAATAAACTAATTAAACGAGAGGAAATCCTTGTTGAAATTTGGGGCGAAAACGATTACTTCCTTGGACGCAGCATGGACGTTTTTATAAGCCGACTAAGAAAGTTTCTGCTACACGATACAAGAATAAATATTGAAACCATCCGTGGGGTTGGCTACATTCTTAAAATAAGAATGGAGTGATCCTCTAGTATATAATTTTCTCTATTAAACTATGATTGTTAATTATTGTCCAATTTTTTAGTTTAGCAGGAACAATACTTAACCAGAATAAATCATATTTTATAAATGAGAAAACTAATAATCCTTGCACTGCTTTGTTGGTTATCGTTATCAAACTTCGCCCAGACCAACAAAATACCTTTAACACATAGTGTTTACGATAGTTGGACTGACATTGCAAATCCAAACATTGCGAACAATGGAAGTTGGATTTTTTACGAGGTTAACCCGCAGGATGGCGATGGCAACCTCTGGCTATCGAAAACCGATAAAAGTTTTCAAAAAAACTTTAGCAGAGGTTATAAGGCTTCAATATCAGGAGGGAACAGCTTCATTGTTTATCAGATTAAGCCATTTAAAAACGATGTACGGAAAGCCAAACTAGATAAAAAGAAAAAAGAGGATATGCCAAAAGACTCTTTGGGTGTATACACTTTCGAAAATAGCAAATCGTACTTATAC
>WBUV01000141.1 GCA_008933525.1 Bacteroidales bacterium
ATATCGTAATGATAACTCTAGCATTATTCGACAGTCAATTTAATTCGTTAAAACCAAAATACCAATTTTAGCATTAACCTTTTTGATAACGAGATAATAATATTCCATAAAAAAACGCCGATAATTTTTTATCGGCGCTTGATTACTATTTACTTTTTTATCATCTCCTTAATTGCACTTAACTCGGCTTTAAGACTTTCAATCTCTTTTAATAACGATTGATTCTGAGCAGCTAGTTCCTGTATGGCTTTAATTGAAACCACTTGAGCGTTATACGTGTCTATTTGGAGAATTTCTTGGCCATCGCCTTCAATATACTCGCCACTACCTTTTACCGATTCCGGGAAAACTTGCTGAAACTCTTGGGCAACAAAATTATAGTAGTACTTATCCTCAATCGATGAATGTTTCGCTTTCCAGTAATTGGTATACTTGAATTTTACCGGTCTTAATTTTAAAATTGTTTCCAGCGCATTATCAATTTCATTGATATCGGTTTTTATTCTACGATCGGAGTTGGCTAACCAATCACCGGCTACATCTTTTGATGCTGTTCCCTGAACCTCCAGCATGTTTGCTGTCGATTTTCGACCTATGCCAACTCTACCCCCTCCTAAAAACTGAAATCCATCGGCACTAATAGTATAAAATGTCAAGCCATTTGCAAACTCTCCTCTGATATAGTGATTTCCATCCCCAAAAACTATTTGCGCATAATCCCCTATACTAGTCCACTTACTAGGTTCTAGATAAATAGTAGCATCGATTGATGTTGATCCTTTAACATGCAGCCTCTCAGTAGGTGCCTGGGTTCCAATACCAACACGCCCAGTACTATTATCAATCCTCATTCTTTCAACAAATGCAGTGCTGAAATCAGCCTGATCAATATCTGGTGAGTATCCAAACAACAAATCGTTACTGGAATCTGTAGTCAAAAATGCCACTTTAGCTCCACTTAAAGCCGAGATACCACCCCGAGACTGCCCAGAATAGTGTGCAATTAATGACGCATTCGTTCCCCAGCCTTCAACTGTGTATGCAGGTGCTTTGGTCGAAATGCCAAATTTCCCGTGCACCGTCACTAGACCTACCTTAAAATCGCCCCATATTAATGGGTTTCCCCTTCTAACATTATCAATGTAAAGTTTGTTATTACCTAATTCATCAAGCCCTGCCTCTGCACCAATAAAAACGCATGAATCGCCCATGTCAGGAACTCCTATTCCTCTTCCTGCCATAAAGCCAATGCATGTATTACGATTTCCTGTTCGATTACTTGAACCCGCATCGTAACCAATATAGGTATTATCTCTTCCAGAAGTAGTTAAATTTCCTGAGTATGATCCAAAAAAAGCATTTGCTTTACCTGCATCTAGGTTTTCACCTGATTGTGCCCCAACTAAAGTATTTCGTTCATTTGAAATTAATGATTTACCAGCCATATAGCCTATTGCAACGCTATGGTAACCTTGGGTATTGTTTTTTCCAGCCTGATAGCCAATAAAAGTATTCTCCCCTTTAAATGTTGAAACTACGGCTCCAGTTGTAGATGCTCCTGCTTCTGTTCCAATAAAAACATTACTAGCCCCAGTCGTTAAACTCATACCCGCTTGGTAACCTAACGCCACATTGTTGTTACCTGTACCTTTTAAAGTAGCATTAGCAAGGCCTGCCTGATACCCAAAAAAAGTATTATAACTTCCGGATGTATAGTTCAACCCGCTTTGGAATCCAATATAAGTATTGCTATTACCCTCTGTATTTTGATTACCGCTCTGAAAACCAATAAAAACATTATACTCTCCCAGAGAATTTGAATACCCGGACTCATTTCCAAGCATAATGTTGAAATTGCCAGTATTTGTAAACCCTGTTTTATATCCTAGGAAAATATTATTACTTCCCGATGTGCTGGTATAACCCGCTTTATTCCCTACAAATATATTGCTGGATCCATCTTCGTTTGAGTAACCAGCATCGGTTCCCCAGAAACAGTTATACGATCCGCTTAAATTATTGTATCCGGCGTTATACCCTATAAAAGTGTTATACTCACCACTGCTATTCTCATACCCTGACTGGTATCCTAAAAAAGTATTATAAAATGCATTATTGGAATAACCGGACTTATATCCCAGGAATGTGTTATAACTGCCATCAACATTGTTTCGACCGGTTTCATTTCCAATAAACACATTACTACTTCCACCTGTATTCATCAACCCTGCTCTAAAACCTAAAAAAGCATTGAATTGGCCCGAATTAACTTTACCGCTTCCTTTGCCAATGAAAACGTTATAGCTGTTGGTGTTCCCATGACCCGTTGAGTCACCGAGAAATACATTACTGTGTCCATTTGTTCCTGAAAATCCTGACAAGTTACCAATAATCACATTATTCGATCCGGTTTGGTTTGAGTAGCCAGACTTATACCCCAAAAAAACATTGCTTGTTCCAGAAGTATTCGCATTTCCAGATTGATACCCAATAAATGAGTTATAATTTGCAGTTGTTAAAACACCTGTTTCGTATCCAAGAAATGTATTATAGCTAGAGTTGCTCGAAAAACCCGATTTATGGCCGAGAAATGTGTTGTAACTCCCATCGATACTATTTCTGCTTGTTTCGTTTCCAATTACAACATTATTAATCCCTGATTTATTTTGATACCCTGATTGATAACCCAAAAACACATTGTTAGATCCTGTAGTATTTGAAATTCCACTTTGATACCCCATAAAGGAGTTGTACAAACCACCATTTATACTATCGCCAGCCTGATGCCCTATAAAGTAATTATCGGGTGTTAAGTTAAGGAATTGGGGTGCTGGAGCCTTACCCTGCGTGCTGATTCCTCCTACAGCAAAGCCTCCCTTTGCGCCTTTAGTCCCTTCTTCAACGTATATTCTGGTGCTATCCTTGGTTACCCGAAGCAAATCGTACCGCGAATTTTTCCCCTGTGTGCTGATCCCTCCGACGGCAAAACCACCTTTTGCTCCCTTGGAGGATTTATCGCCTACATATATTCGAGTACTGTCCTTAGTAATCCTTAAAAGCTCGTATACATCAGCCTTGCCCTGCGTGCTAATTCCGCCTACTGCAAAACCACCCTTTGCGCCTTTGGCCGAACTGGTGTCGATATATATTCGAGCGCTATCCGGAGTTATTCGCATGTACTCAACAGCTCCAGCCTTGCCCTGTGTACTTAATCCTCCTACAGCAAAACCTCCCTTGGCACCTTTGGCTCCGCTGTCGGCCACATAAACACGAACACCCTCGTTGTATACCCCGAAGACAACTTTTCCGTCCTTGTTTTTCACCTCAAAAATTGGATCCTCGGGCAATGCTGTGGCAACACCCTTAACCACCATTTTAGAAATTGGCGTTTGGATTCCAACACCTAATGTGTCGGCATTTACTGTAATTTTGCCCGTAGCAACCCAGTCTGTTCCGTTATGCACAAGCATTTGCCCTTCTACACCTGGAATATTCATTCCGCTAGGGCCAGCCTCACCGTCCTTGGACAATATTTCCCACGAATCACCATCCCAGATATAGGATATTTTATCAGTAGAATTATAGTAAGCCTGATTTAACAAGGGCGAACCAGGGGCCGAAACCCATGATCCCAACCATTGAATGGAGATTCCATTCAGCCCAGGATCGCCTGCGGGACCTGCAGGAGCCTCAAACTCAACCCAGTGTGCAAGATCGTCCTTTGGATGATCGGACGTGGGCCCAACTGCCACCTGGCATATCCACATCGAGTTTACGCCTGGGGTTGTTGAAGATTCGTCAAACACATAATCGCCGCCCACGTAACTTGTAGCGGAACTCCAATTACCTTTCAGGGTTAGACCAACACCTGCAGGACCCTGAGGCCCTACAGGCCCTTGAACTCCTTGAATTCCTTGAATTCCTTGAGGACCTGGATTTCCAGTATCGCCTTTTGGCCCAGTTGCTCCATCAACGGCAAGAACCTCCCATGAATCGCCATCCCATATGTATGACTTCTTATCAGTGGAATTATAGTAAGCCTGATTCCTGAGCGGATTACTTGGAGCAGACACAAGCGACCCTAACCATTGAATACTCACCCCATCAGCAGCAAATAGCGCATAGGGAACTGCCTGCAGTTGCTGGCGTCCTAACTGAGTATAAGCGCTTGCTCCACTCAACTTTAGTTCAACGTTTAAAAAAATTGATTGGGAACTCCATGGCGTTGTGGAGAGATTTCCCGTTATATCCTGTCCGCTTCCAATTACAAAAGAAGCAAGCCCCTGCGCTGAAGTTGTTATAGCGTGGGTTTCGGAGTAGTGCGACAAAGTGCCATCGCTGTTTGTTAGTGCAACTCGAACTGTTGCATTCTGATTTGATAAAACCTGACCCTCTGTATTTCGGAGAACAACCTGATAGCTGAACCCTGTTGGTGTTTGGGAAAAGATGCTAATCGTAATTAGGCCAAATACCAAGGTTAGTAATTTTTTCATCTGTTTAGGTATTAAACTTTTTTAATAACTCATCAAAAGTTGAATTTCTCAAAAACCACAACTACCTATCTAGCAATACATTTGCAATTATTTACAATGTCAATAAACAAAAAACAGCTTACTACCAACACGATTGCCATGTAGTTCCGTCCCATACTTTTAACTTATTATCGTTATCGTCAAAATAAACTGTTCCTTTTGCAGGACTTGCTGGTGCTGAGGTTTGTGGCTGAAGAACCATAAAGTCGCGAACGTTAACAGAGGCATTAAACTGCAATTTCTCGCTATCAAATTCTCCATAAATGAGGGTTTTGTTTGAAGCGTTAGCAATATGTAATTTGCTACTACCAGTTTCGGAATAACCCGCATTATAACCAATAAAAACATTTCCAGAACCAATAATTGAATAACCAGCACCAGTTCCTAAAATGGTATTATTATCGCCTGAACCTCCTAAATTATTAGCATATGATCCTAGAATTAAATTACCACTACCACCAGAACGTTCATAGGCTGCAAGCGTTCCAAGAAAAGTATTATTAGTGCCAGAGGCCAGGTATTCACCTGCTGTGTGGCCAATTATTGTATTACTGTGGTCCGTAGAATTATAACCAGCATTTCGTCCAATAAAAATATTTCCAGAGCTACCAAGATTTAATCGGCCAGCATCGTTGCCAATAAAGATATTATTTGTACCATCTTCATTGCTGTAACCGGCTCCCTGTCCAATAAAATTATTGCTCCATCCAACGGTATTATTTATACCGCTTTCGTGACCAATAAAAACATTATGATGACCCTCGGAATTACTCCTTCCACTTAAATACCCCATAAAAACATTATAGGTGCCTACTGTATTTTCAAATCCAGCATTATAACCAATGAAAGTATTAAAGTTTGTCCTATTTCTGAAGCCACTTCCTTTACCAATAATTACATTATAATTACCAGTAACTCCTGTAAAGCCGTCAGGATTAAACCCTGTACTATCACCTATGTATACGTTACTTTCACCATTGGCATTAAATCCTGATCTGTACCCCATAAACACATTACTTATTCCAACCTCGTGGTTATATCCAGATTGATAACCAATAAATGTATTGTAGTTTGAATAAGTATTATAGCCTGCCTCGTATCCTAAAAAACAGTTGTAACTTGCAAATGCATTTTTGCGTCCTGTATTAAAACCAATAAGAGTATTGTAACTCCCAGTAGAGTTTTCAGAGCCTGCACCTTTGCCAATAAAAACATTGCTATTCCCTTGACTCAAATAACCTGTACTATCGCCTATAAAGACATTATTTTTACCGTTCAAATTGGTGTACCCTGTTCTAAATCCAAGAAAAACATTGCTACTCCCAGCGGTATTGCTATACCCGGCAAAATATCCCATAAAGGAATTATAGTTACCTTCTGTGTTTTCGTGCCCTGTTCCGGAACCTAAAAAGGTATTAAAAGAGCCATTATTATTTTTTCCAGCTCTCCATCCTAGAAATACATTTTGTCCTCCTGTAAAGTTATTCATACCTGCCTCGTAACCAATCATAACATTGAAAAATGCATTCGAGCTATATCCTGCATTATATCCCATATAACAATTTAATTCTCCTGTATTATTTCCAAATCCAGCCTGATAGCCTATAAATGTATTGTAAAGGCCCGTAACATTCTCTCGTCCTGCAGCTTTTCCAATAAATACATTATAGTTAGCCTGATTGTTTAGGCCAGAACTATCTCCAATAAAAACATTATTATTCCCACCAAAATTGTACCTGCCACACTCATTTCCAATAAAAACATTATTCCGCCCGGTGGTATTAGATTCACCGCAATTAAAACCCATAAATGTATTGTTCTGACCAGTAGTATTGCCCTTCCCCGTTTGATATCCAATAAAAGTATTATAGCTAGCGCTATTGCTGAGACCAGCTTTATATCCCATAAATGTATTCCAACTCCCATTTGCGTTTTCTAAACCTGATTGAAATCCAATAAAGATATTCTCCTTTCCTGTTGTTAGCGATTTACCAGATTGATAACCCAAGGTTGAGTTATATTGTCCCAACAGGGATATATTCTGTCCGCTTTCATGCCCTATAAAATAATTATCTGGGGTGATATTAAGGAACTGTGATGCTCCTGTTTTTCCTTGAGTACTAATTCCCCCTACTGCAAAACCACCTTTTGCACCTTTGGTGCCATTTTCTTTAACATAAACCCTAGTGCTATCGGCTGTTACTCTCAGTAAATCAATGTTACCCACTTTACTTTGAGTGCTTAAACCACCCACAGCAAATCCTCCTTTAGCCCCTTTAATGCTACTGGTATCGATATAAATCCTTGCACTATCCGATGTAATTCTCAGATACTCCACTTCGCCTTTACCCTGTGTGCTTAATCCTCCAACAGCAAACCCGCCCTTAGCACCTTTTGATGCAGCATTATCTTCCACATACATCCTTACGCCACTCTGGTAAACAGCAAATACAATTTTTCCATCCTTATTCCGAACTACAAAAATTGGTTCCTCTTCGGTTGCTGTGGGGCTACTTGCAATTTCGTTTGTGTTACCAGCAAACAGTGCATAAGGCACGGCCTGCAAAGGCTGAATCCCCATCACTGTATATGATGCAGCACTACCCACCTTAACCTCCAACTTAAGGCTTATTTGATTTTCGGTCCATGGGATTGCAGAAAAAGTTCCAGTAATTTCGCCTCCTTCCCCCACAACCAAGGCCACCAAACCATTTGCACTAGTGGTAAGTGTGTGTGTTTCACTATAGTGCGTTACAGAACCTTCGCTATTCGTTAAGCTTACCCGCAACTTAACATCCTGATTTGCCAACACCTGATCATTGGCATTACGAAGCACCGCCTGATAGCTAAAGCCTTTTGGGGTCTGGGAAAATGCAAAAGTTGAAATAACCCCAAACATCAACATCAAGATCTTTTTCATTGTATCATGATTTATGTTATCACTTATTTAATGCGACTTATTATCGCATCAAATTAAAATCAAACAGAAAAGGCAAAAAAGGAAGGCTAATAAAATCCTATAAATAATAGAAAAGCAATTAAAAAACTATTTAAATCTAACTCCAATGACAACCTGATCGTCAACCTGATCGAGCTTTCCTCGCCAGCGATTTGCCTCATCAGCAATTAGTGTTTCCTGCTCCTGCATTGGCTTGGTATGAATAC